>JAZNXQ010000168.1:0-5582 GCA_045593945.1 Lachnospiraceae bacterium
CATATCCGCACAGGTTATTCGGCGAGCATACATCATGAGTAGTGTAGAGCGATAGCTCGGAACTACGAATGAGACGGATGCGGGAGCTTCGAAGAAGTCGGAGGCCAAGCGGTCTTAGGAAGACAACTCCTAGGTTGCAACTCCTTGGCTCACAGAACGACATGGCTACGATCCGACTTCATATCCGCACAGGTTATTCGGCGAGCATACATCATGAGTAGTGTAGAGCGATAGCTCGGAACTACGAATGAGACGGATGCGGGAGCTTCGAAGAAGCGGAGCAGCCGGTTTCACACAAAAAAGTGTGAGGCGGAAGCGGAGCAGCCGGTTTCACAACGAGAATGGAAAGCAGGTGTGAGAATTGGAAGAAAAGACAGTTGAATATGTAGCACGACTTGTTATGGAAGTGCTTAATGATAAGCAGGAAAAAGGCTACAAGGTTCCGGTTGGTGTATCTGCAAGACACGTACACCTTACACAGGAGCATGTAGAGATTCTTTTCGGCAAAGGATACAATCTCACCAAGAAGAAAGAGCTTATGGGGGGACAGTTTGCATCTAACGAGCAGGTTACAATCGTTGGCACCAAGCTTCGTGCAATCGAGAATGTTCGTATTCTCGGACCCGTAAGAAAAGCATCACAGGTAGAAATTTCTCAGACAGATGCTGTAAAGCTCGGTGTAAGCGCACCGATTCGTGAGTCAGGTAACACTAAGAATTCTGCACCTATAGCAATTGTAGGACCGCAGGGCGCAGTTTACCTTAAAGAAGGATGTATCGTTGCAAAACGTCATATCCATATGGCACCGGCTGATGCTAAGGCAGCAGGTGTTAAAGACGGAGAGATTGTTTCTGTTAAGTTTAACAATGAAAGAAGCACGATTTTTAATAATGTACAGATTCGCGTAGACGACAGTTTTACGCTTGAGATGCATATTGACACAGATGAAGCTAATGCTTCAAAGATTAAAACCGGAGATACCGGAACCATCGTATAACGAAAGGCCTGATAAAGATGATAGTTGGAAAAGTTGTAGGAAGTGTAGTAGCAACACGAAAAAATGAAAATTTAATCGGCAACAAATTCATGATTGTTGAGCCTTATGAGAACATGAGAGGTGTTAACAACCGTATCGTGGCAATCGATAACGTTGGAGCCGGAATCGGAGAGATTGTACTTGTAGCAGAAGGTAGTGCCGCACGTATCGGTTGTGGTGTACCTAACGCACCGGTTGATGCAGCAATTGTCGGAATTGTTGATGACAGTATCGGATTGGAGTAAGAAATGACTTTAGCGGACTTAAGTACATTTATGCGGGAAAACGGCATCGTCGGCGCAGGTGGTGCCGGATTTCCTTCTTATGCAAAACTGAATAAGAAAGCTGATACGATAATACTTAATTGTGCTGAATGCGAGCCTTTGCTTCGTCTGCACAGACAGCTTCTTGCTAAGAAGACTTTTGAGATAATGACAGCGCTTCGTGAAGTTGCGCAGGCTGTGGAAGCAGAGCAGGTTATTATTGCCGTAAAGGGAAGTTATACTTCTACAATTGAGGCTGTTAAAGCACATTTGGATTCGTTCCCTATGATTAAGCTTGGAATCTTGCAGGATGTTTATCCGGCAGGTGACGAGGTTATTGCTATTTACGGTACGACAGGAAGAGTAGTTCCTCCGGGAAAACTTCCGATTGAAGTCGGTGTTATCGTTTATAATGTAGAGACAATGTATAATCTTTACGTAGCGATGACGGAGAAAAAGCCGGTTACACATAAGTATGTAACTGTCGGCGGTGCGGTTGAGAATCCGGCAACGTATCTTGTACCGCTTGGTATGAGTTTTAAAGAAGTTGTAAAGCTTGCAGGTAAGCCTACAGTGGAGGATTACGCTTACATATGTGGCGGCCCGATGACAGGAAAGCTTGCGACTGATAATGATGTGGTGACGAAGACGACGAATGCAATTCTTGTGTTGCCTAAGAATCACTACGTAATTATGAAGCGAATGACACCTGTCAGCATGAGTATGAAGAGAGCAATGTCTTCATGTTGTCAGTGCCAGATGTGTACAGATTTGTGTCCGAGACATTTAATCGGTTATCCGATTGTTCCGCACCTTTTTATGAGAAGTGCAACGAGCGGAATAACCAGGGATTTGGATACATATTTTAACACAGCATTCTGCTCACAATGTGGTGTTTGTGAGATGTTTGCGTGTGGACAGGGCCTTAATCCGAGAACACTTATTGGCGAATTTAAGAAAGGCATGGGTAAGAACGGTGTAAAACTTGCAAGAGATGTTGAAGCAGGCGAGGTACATCCGGACAGAGATTTCAGAAGAATCACCATGTCGCGCTTAAGAGCCAAGTTAGGTTTGGAACAGTATAATCACAAGGCTCCTATTTCCGATGATACAGTTAAGCCGCGCAGAGTTAAAATAATGATGTCGCAGCACATCGGCGTTCCTGCTACTCCTTTTGTTAAGACAGGAGATAAGGTGGAAGTCGGACAGGTAATCGGAAAGATTGAAGAAGGAAAATTGGGCGTTAACGTACATTCCTCAGTTAATGGAAAAGTACTTGACGTAAAAGATAAATTTGTATTAATTGAAGCGGAAGCTTAATTTGATGTAGAGAAAGGAAAGACGTTATGGGTAAAGCAATCGGTATGGTGGAATACAAGACAGTTTCAACCGGTATTAAGGCTGCTGATACAATGATAAAGACAGCGGCAGTTCGCATAGTGGAAGCTCAGACGGTGTGCCCCGGAAAATACATCGTAATCATTACCGGAGAATTAAGTGCGGTAAAGGCTTCTGTAGACGCATCCAAGGCTCTTTGTGAGTCAGAGCTTATTGATAGTTTTGTGCTCGGTAATCCGCACGAATCAATTATTCCTGCGATTTATGGTGGCATGAAGATAGAGAATGCGAGAGCACTCGGAGTGCTTGAGACATTTTCTGCGGCGTCAATTATTGTTGCGGCTGATGCTGCGGCAAAGACTTCACTTGTTGACCTTATAGAACTTAGAATTGCACGCGGTATGTGCGGTAAGTCATATATGCTTCTTACGGGCGAGGTTGCAGCTGTACAGGCGGCAATCGACAGAGCAAAACAGGAAGTTGGAGAGAACAGTATGTATCTTAACTCTTCCGTAATTGCTAATCCCGATAAGAACTTGTGGGACAGTATATTATAGGGGGAATAATATGCTTGCAATAGAGCGTAGAAATGCCATCCTTTCAAAACTTCAGGCAGAGAAGAAGGTTGTGGTAAGTGATCTTAGCGCACTTTTTGATGTTACCGAAGAAACTATCCGTAGAGATTTGGAGAAGCTTGAGAACGAAGGCCTGGCAAAGAAAACATACGGCGGTGCCGTTTTAAATGAGAGCCTGAATATTGACCTTCCGTATATCGTACGAAAAAAAGCCAACGTATCGGGCAAACAGTATATTGCAACACTTATCGGCGATATGATATCGGACGGTGACCATATAATCCTTGACGGAAGCTCGACGGCGTTATTTGTGTCAAAGCATATCAAGGACAAGAAAAATATTACGGTAATTACGAATTCTGTTGAGATTCTTTTGGAGCTTTCCGACCGCAAAGACTGGAACATCTTAAGTACCGGCGGAAGTCTCAAAGAAGGCGGCCTGTCGCTTGTGGGCTATCAGGCGGAGCGTATGATAAGCACATTCCATGTTGATCTTGCAGTGTTCTCAAGTAAAGGTATTGATATTGAGAATGGCGTAACTGATTCCAATGAAAGTGACGCACAGATTAAGAAATTAATTCTTAAGGCATCCAAGAAGCGAATTCTCGCAGTTGATTCTTCAAAGTTTGACAAGACTTCATTTACGAAGATATGCGAGATTTCAGATGTTGATATGATTGTGACCGACAGCGAACCGGGTGAGGCGTGGGTAAATGCGGCGCAGACTGCGGGTGTGGAGTTGGTGTATTAGGAATAGAAAGTGATAATAAGGCCCTGTCACAATTTGCGACAGAGCCTTTGTTATTATTGCTGGTTGAGTTGTTGTTTAAGTCGAGTTTGACATCTAAGTGGAATTCTTTTTTGTCAATCTGTTTGCCGAGTTCGATAGGGTTTAGGATTTTGAGTGATTTGATGTCGGCTTCATTTAGGTGAAGCAGGGAACAGACCAGCCCTTTGAGGACATTGTGATTTGTTTGCAGAACTGCCCGGAATAAGTAGTCATTGGTCATGTTAAACAGTACAGGACCATGCGCATCCTTAAGCGCAAGTAATCGTTCGTCAGTAGTTCTGACATCATTAGTAGATTTGTTTTGTTGCATAATTTTCCTTTCGTGATATGAATTGATAAATGGGAATGTGGTCGAAACGACCGGAAGAATGTAACGAATGTTATATGGAAAATTATAACAGATAGGACAAAGGAATGCAAGGACGGATATTATATTGTTTGTGGTAATTCAGCTTATGATATGCTATAATTCTTTTAATTAAACAAGTATTACATTGTATTGCGGAGGATAGACGAAGTGAAGATATTGTATTACACTTGGGGCGAGAACTCTAAAGAAGATATGCTGTACACATTACGTAAGATGAAGCTTGATGTAACGGAGTGGAGTTTAAGACCGACGGATTACGATAATGATTTGGAGTTCTGCAGACAACTTAAGAAGAAAATAGAGGAAGAGAAAGTAGATGTTATCTTTTCGTTTGATTTTATTCCGGTGATTTCAAGGTGTATTAAAGACATGAATGAACAGGATAGCGCGGATCTTATATATATATCATGGATTTACGATTGCCCTCATACGACGCTTTATTCACCGTATGCAATGTACGAGAAGAATTATATATTCGTGTTCGATAAGCTGCAGTGTAATAAACTGTGGGGACTGGGTTACACCAATGTATATTACATGCCGCTTGCGGTGAATACGGACAGACTCAATAAGCAATTGCAGCTTCCGGACAGAATTGGGCAGGGAGATATTAAGGTTAGTTTTATCGGAAGTCTCTATGAGAATAATTTTTATGATAAGATTAATTATCTTCCCGATTATATACGCGGTTATATTAGCGGAATTATGGAGTCGCAGAAAAAATTGTACGGATGTAATATTGTTGAGACGCTGCTTGATGACAGGATTGTAAGTGAAGTTGGCAAATACGTATCTGCACCGCTTGGTGCGGGTTATAAGGCCGGTTTGCGTGAACTGCTTGCCGATATGATAAACGCGAAGATTACATCTGATGAACGTATCTCGATGCTTGGAAAAGTGTCGGAAGTTTACGGGCTTACATTGTGTACAGGTTCCGATAAAAAGCTTGTGCCTAAGGCAAAGCATGCCGGATATGTTTCATATGAAGAAGGGATGCCAAAGGTTTTTAGGGATTCGGCGATTAATATAAATATTACCCTGCGTTCGATTGAATCAGGTATTCCGCTCCGTGCGCTCGATATTATGGGGGCGGGAGGATTCCTTTTGTCAAACTATCAGTCTGAGCTTACGGAATATTTTGAGGACGGCAAAGAGGTTGTGTTGTTTGGAAGTGAGGAAGATTTACTTGATAAGATAGGGTTTTATCTTG
>JAZNXQ010000169.1:0-9658 GCA_045593945.1 Lachnospiraceae bacterium
GTTCAGGCTCAGGCTCAGTAATATTGGCATAGGTTATGCCTGTGAGACGTTTTAAGAACTTATATTCCGTAAGCGTAGTGTGTATAAAGCATTGCGCTTTTGGGATGATATAAATAATCAACAAAAAGGAGATTTTATAATGAACATTTTAGTTATTAACTGCGGTAGTTCTTCATTGAAATTCCAGCTTATCGATGCTGTTTCAGAGGCTGTTCTTGCAAAGGGTCTTTGCGAAAGAATCGGTATTGAAGGCAGCAGACTTGTATATCAGCCCGCAGGTGGAGAGAAAGAGATTACAGAATCACCCATGCCCACACATAAGCAGGCTATTCAGATGGTTCTTAATGCTTTGATAAACGAGAAGACAGGTGTTATTAAGAGTCTTGCAGAGGTTGGCGCTGTAGGACACAGAGTTGTTCACGGTGGTGAGAAATTTGCTTCAAGTGCAGTTATCACAGATGAGATGTTAAAGGCTGTAGAAGAGTGTAACGATCTTGCACCTCTTCATAATCCGGCTAACCTTATCGGAATTAATGCTTGTAAGGAACTTATGCCTGATACACCCATGGTTGGTGTGTTTGATACGGCATTCCATCAGACAATGCCTTCAACAGCATATCTTTACGGCCTTCCTTACGAGTACTATGAGAAGTATAAAGTAAGAAGATACGGCTTCCACGGAACAAGCCACAGCTATGTATCCAAGAGAATTGCGGAACTTCTCGGTAAGCCTTATAATGAGCTTAAAACAATTGTTTGTCACCTTGGTAACGGTGCAAGCGTTTGTGCTGTTAAGAATGGTGAGTCAATCGATACAAGTATGGGTCTTACACCCCTTGAAGGTCTTGTAATGGGAACACGTTCAGGTGATATCGATCCGGCTATTATGGAATTCCTTGCTAAGAAAGAGAACCTTGATATTAACGGACTTATGAATGTTCTTAATAAGAAGTCAGGTGTATTTGGTCTTTCAGAAGGTCTCTCAAGTGATTTCCGTGATCTCGAGAACGCAGCTAACGAAGGCAACGAAGCAGCAGCACGTGCAAGAGCAGTATTTAATTACAGAGTAGCTAAGTATATCGGTGCTTATGCAGCAGCAATGAACGGTGTTGATGTTATCGTATTTACAGCAGGTCTTGGCGAGAATGATCACCTTGTAAGAGAGGATATCTGTTCATATTTAGGATACCTTGGTGTAACTCTTGATTTAGATGCTAACAAGGTAAGAGGTAAAGAAGTTGAACTTTCAACATCTGATTCCAAGGTTAAGGTTTGGATGGTTCCTACCAATGAAGAGCTTGCGATTGCAAGAGAAACACTTGCACTTGTTAAATAAAGAATTCAGTTAAATAACCCCCTTTCCCAAAGTTTTTTAATATATTTCTTTGGGAAAGGGTGTTTGTTTGTTTTATTGCTTGATAAAGTTTTTTTATATGATATAATATAAGCATAAGTATCGGTTTTGCAAAATATTTCGAGAGGTGATTTTATGAAATTATTTAAAAAGAGCAAGAATACTTCAACATATTTTACTGACCGTGAGCGTATGCTCAATGATATCCAGTATATTATTGATGGTGAAGGTAAGCTGATTTCAGGAGAAGAATACGAAGATCAGGAGCTGGTAACGTATATTAATAATCTTATTTTGGCAACCAGAAGTCTTTGTAATGCATCAGCTATGAGAATGAATGAATCAATGTCTACTTCTACAAGTGATTCAATTATAAGTGATATGTTACACGCAGTTTCGGCGCAAAAGGGTTCAATTCAGGGAATGCGTGATTCAAGTGCACATCTTGTTGAGACAAGTGACAGTATTTCTGATACTGCTATCAATATCAAAGAGTTTGTTGACAATGTAGTTAATACTTCTGTTACAAGCGTTGAACAGTTGGCACATAGTGTTGACTCGGTATCACAGTCGGTAGAAGAGATTGATAAAGTTAATCAGCTTGTTCTTGAGTTTAAGGATAAGATTTCAAAGATTAGTGAGATGGTAGCATTGGTTAAGGAGATTGCAAGTAAAAGTAATCTCTTGGCACTTAATGCATCAATTGAAGCTGCCCGTGCAGGAGAAGCAGGACTTGGTTTTGCGGTAGTTGCAAGTGAAGTAAGAGGACTTGCTGAGAATACAACTGAATCGGCAGAAGACATTACACATTATGTAACAGAGCTTCAGGATGGTATTGATGAACTTGTTTTGAACATGGGCAATACATCAAAGCAGCTTGCTAACGAGACAATGGTTGTTAAGGAGTCCATGGACAACATACATAATGTTAATAATCAGATGAAAGATATTGACAATAAGATTGATTACATATGTTCATGTATTCAGCAACAGCAGGCATCTACAGAAGTATTTTCAAAGTCTATAGATGAACTTGCAGCATCTTATGAGCAACTTAGTACAAGTTGTAATGATGCGGGACAATTCCTTTTTGAAACAATTCGTTCATTTGACAAGATTCGAGGAGCACTTGCAAGAGATGTTGCCAATCTTTCAACAGCTCAGTGGCTTAATGTATTTGAGGTTGACCATGTTATCTTTACATGGAGATTGCATAATGCGGCAGGCAAGCATGAAGAATTGGCTCTTAAATCACTTGAGAATCCCAAGGGATGTAAGCTTGGTAAGTGGATGGAAGGTGTTACGGATTCCAAAATTTTGGCACTTGCTGAATTTAAGAACATGCAGAAGTATCATGCTGATTTGCATGCTAAGTCAGTAGAATGTTTCGAAGAAATCCAGAAGGATAATCTTGATATGGCTAAGCGTAAGGCTGACGAAGCTGATGATATTCTTAAGAAGATGCTTAATGAGCTTCATAAGCTTCAGGAGAATCCTTTATTACAGGATTATAAAAACTAATAAAAAAACTTGACAAAGTATATTTAGATATGTATACTAAGTTAGTATGGAATTTTCCGAGAATAAAGGTAGGTTTATATGATTATTCATTTAACAGAGCTTTTATCTAATGAAGGAAAGGTTAAAGTTGTTACAGCAGAATATGAAAGTACTGTTTTTTCATCAGCATATGGTGATTATACGGTGACTGATAAGAAGCCGCTTAACATCCGCCTTACTAATTTGGGTAAGAAGACAATTCTTATTGAAACGGAAATTGCAATTACTCTGAGTATTCCCTGTGACAGATGTTTACAGGATGTATCGAGAGATTTCTGCATTGAGGTTACAAAAGAAGTAGATTTAAATGATGCACAGGACGTCGGAGATGATTTTGAGGAGCTTAACTTCCTTGTTGATGGCGATCTTGATGTAGACAAGCTTGTTTATGAGGAGCTTCTCATAAATCTGCCTGCAAAAACTGTTTGCAAATCAGATTGTAAAGGTTTGTGCAGAAAATGCGGAAAGAATCTCAATTACGGAATATGTGATTGTGATACAGAAGAATTGGATCCGCGAATGGCAAAGATTCGCGACATCTTTAAAAATTTTGATTGAGAAATTGCAAGGAGGTGTATATACATGTCTATCTGTCCTAAGAATAAATCATCTAAAGCAAGAAGAGACAGCCGTAGAGCAAACTGGAAAATGGCTGAGCAGACTTTAGTAAAATGCAGCAAGTGTGGCGAGTTGATGATGCCTCACAGAGTATGTAAGGCTTGTGGTTCATACAACAAGAAAGAGATTATCGCTGCAGAATAATTTATGATGACAAAGGACTTTCCATACGGAGAGTCCTTTTTTCACAGGAAGCGAAGTTATGAAAGAGAAAATAATTAAAGTTGGGAAAATGCATGTTATTTGTTGCATTATTCTTTCGATATTGATAAATATGGCGATAGAGGCTTTGAGCAGAAAGTCAGTATTTAAGCTTATTGAGTATATAATTGATTCGCCATATGTGTTTTTCTATAATTGTATAATTATTTTACTTACATTGTTACCTGTTTTATTTTTACGCAGGAGAATGTTTTTTTATACATGTATATCCCTTATATGGATTGGCTTTGGTATAACTAACAGTATTTTGTTGATTTTCAGGACAACACCGTTTACAGCTGTTGATTTTTTGCTTATTGAATCAGCACTAAGAGTGCTTAATAATTATTTTTCGTTTATAGGGATAATATTTATTCTTGCACTACTTGTTTCAGCAGTGTTATTGTGTATTTATTTGTTTAGAAAAGCTCCGAAATTTACTGAAAAGATACCGCATTTAAAGTATTTGGGGGTAATGACAGCAGTTGTTTTTGCGTTTATAATTGCAACAAATTTTGGTATTAGTACAGGCAGAATAGCCGTTAATTTTGGTAATATCGGCGAAGCTTTTTTGAAATATGGATTTCCGTATTGCTTTTCTAACAGCATTTTTAATACGGGAATTGACCGCCCGGATGATTACAGCGATGAGATGGTTGTTGAGATCCTTTATAATATAAAGGAAAATAATCCGGGTGAGGGAAATGTTAAGAAGGATACTCCTAACATAATATTTTTACAATTGGAATCATTTTTTGATGTAAAGTATATGAAAGATATTACTGTATCTGAGAATCCGATACCTAATTTCCAACGTTTGAAAGCGGAGTTTAGTTCGGGATTTGTCAGAGTACCAAGTGTCGGAGCAGGAACTGCCAATACTGAATTTGAGATGATTACCGGAATGAATCTTGATTTTTTTGGGCCGGGAGAGTATCCTTACAAAACTGTTTTGCAGGACACAACATGTGAGTCTTATCCGTTTATTTTGAAGAATCTTGGGTATACAACGCATGCGATTCATAATAATGACGGTACATTCTATGAACGTAATGAAGTTTTTCCGAATCTGGGATTTGATACATTTACGTCGATTGAATATATGTATGTTGATGATGTTACGCTGGGAGGTTGGGCGAAGGATTATTATCTTACAGGTCATATTATGGATTGTCTTAAAAGTACAGAGGGTTCGGATTATGTATATACTATAAGTGTTCAGGGACATGGCAAGTATCCTGACTCAATTAATCCTGAAGAATATGAGGTGCTTGCATATGATGATGAGGGGAATATTGACCCCGGATTTTCATATTTTGTTCAGCAGATTCATGAGATGGATGAATTTATTGCGGAATTTATTCAGGAATTGAGCACTTTTGATGAGAAGACAATAGTAGTTATGTACGGAGACCATCTTCCAAGCCTCAATATTACCAATGACAGACTTATAAATGGTGACATATATCAGACTGAATATGTAATCTGGAGTAATTATAATCTTAATAACGTAAATAAAAACCTTGAGGCGTATCAGCTTGGGGCACATGTTATGGATATGGTGGATATTGATACAGGAATAATATCATTGTATCATCGCTTTTTTGCAGATGCAGATGATTATTTGGATAATCTTCAGATGCTTCAATATGATATGTTATATGGAGAAAACGAAGCATACGGAGGAAATACACCGTATACACCGACTGTGCTTCAGATGGGAATTAAGCCCATTACTATTAATGATGTTATTTATAATGAGGAAGAAGAGTTGCTTTATATAAGAGGCAATAATTTTACAAAATACAGTGTTGTAATGATAAATGAAGATGATGTGGAAACTGAGTATATAGATCCACATAATCTGGTTTGTAAGTATTCAAAGGATGATTTTGAAATTGTCCAAGTTGCGCAAATAGGTGAAGATAAAGAGATTTTAAGTTTATCAGCTGAATATAATTATGTGGAGGAGGAATAAAGATGAGCAAAAAAATGTTTACAATCGGAATTCCTTGTATTTTCACAGGTATTTTATTTGTAGTTGTTATGGGAATTTATGGCCTTAATAATGTTGATGAGAACTTAGCTAAAGCAAGTGCAAAAAAAGCTTTTACCGGTGCATATGCTGATTTTGTGGAAAGTGAAGTTGATATCACTAAGGCTTTTTTGTTGTATGACAATGAAAAGTTTAGCCATTTAGGAACTCTTAATCTGAGCGATACGGAGTTGTTTAATAATTCCTATGTTAATCTTGTAAAGGATGTCCCGATAGAATATAATATTTTGCGCTATCCCGGTGAAGAGATGACAAAGGCAAGCGTTGTATTTGGCGGCGAGGGACAATTTCATGTTGAAGGTTATGTTAATCCTGAGGATATTGTATTTAGGTTGCAGGAATTCAATGAAAGCTATTTTTCGATTCCTAATAGCAGGATTAAGGAAACATATCAGGAATCTCTGTGGTTTAATTTACTGGGTGATATAACTGCAACAATTCCCGATGATTTTTCACTTGATTTATATAGTGATGTTGTGTTGTCTGACTATGTATTGTCTGATTTTCTTAAGAAATGTGAGGATGCAGGAGCCTTTAAGAAGATTATTGACGGAGTATCCTTTGAGAAAAATGATGTACAGAAGGATTTTTTTGTAAAAGATACATATGTTGCGACAAATGAATATACGATTAAAGTATCTAAATCTGCAATGGAAAAAGTAGTAGAACTTTTGGCAGACTATACCAAAATGCCGGCATTGAAAAAGACAGATGTTGATAAATATGAGTTTCTTGCGTATATATCAGATGACAATCGCTTGATGGGTGTCAATATCGGTATGGAGGTTCCTTATAACGATACAGAATATGAAACCAATATTTTGCTGTCGTTTTTAGGTGAGGACAATATTTATAATAAAGTTATTGCTGATATAACATTTAACGGACAGGATAAGTCGGTATATTCGTTCAGACTTCTTTTGAATAATTCATTTGGAGATAAAAATCAAAATACAACATTTATTCTTGCAATGAATCAGCCTTACGTTTCCAGGCTTTGCGAGCTAGAAGTACGAAGGAATGTTATAACCAAAGGAATTGTTATTGATGCTGCAATAAATATTCCTGGTTTGAAAGGTAATGTTAATTATACGGGCGTTGCATATGACGGGGAAGTTATTGTTCCGGAAGAAATGTATGACGTGTACGGACTTAATCTTTGGCAGGTTTTAAATATTTATTCTTCAACAAACTGGTCTTTTATAAAATAAAACTGTATATATTTTAGTAAAGATTTTGTTGTTGGTGATTGGTTTGAAAAAAAGAGCAGGTATATCGTTTCTTTTATCAATAGTTATTTTATTGTGCTGTGCTTTTAGTGATGCTTTTGTGGTGGGGGCGGTAATGCCGGATACAGATGGCCTTGAAGCAGAAGCGGTATTTTCCGATTTTGAGCAGATTGCCTCGGTAATGTCATCCGATAATATTAAAGCAGCAGATAATGAGGTTAATCTGGGCATAACTGCTAAAGCGGCAGTTCTTATGGAAGCAAGTACCGGAAACGTTATATTCGGACAACAGGCAGACGAAAGATTAAGTCCTGCAAGTATTACCAAAATTATGACATTGATTTTGATATTTGATGCAATAGATGCGGGAAGAATAACTCTGCAAGATGAGGTCAGAACAAGCGCCTATGCCAAGTCAATGGGCGGTTCACAGGTTTTTCTTGAAGAGGGAGAAGTTCAGACTGTCGAGACAATGATAAAATGTATTGTCGTGGCATCGGGTAATGATGCATCCGTAGCTATGGCGGAGCATATTTGCGGAAGTGAAGCAGAGTTTGTCAATCAAATGAATCAAAGAGCCAAAGCACTTGGTATGGAAAATACTAATTTTGAGGATTGTTGTGGTCTTACTGATTCAGATAATCATTATACAACTGCTCGGGATGTTGCTATAATGTCGCGGGAACTTATTATAAAGTATCCGCAGATAAAAAAATATTCATCAATTTGGATGGAGAATATTGTTCATAATACGGCGCAGGGAAGTAAAGAATTCGGTCTTGCCAATACCAATAAGCTTCTAAAACAATATGAGTGGTGTACCGGATTGAAAACAGGAAGTACATCTAAAGCAAAATATTGTTTATCGGCAACAGCGGACAAAAATGGTATAGAACTTATAGCTGTTATTATGGCAGCACCTGATTATAAAGTCAGATTTGCTGAGGCAATGACATTGCTTAATTACGGTTATGGTATTTGCAGACTTTATAAGGACGATAATTCAGAAATTTTACAGGATATCAGGGTAAACGGTGGAGTTAAAGATTTTACTTCGGTTAAATATGAGAAAGAGTTTTCTTATCTTGATTTGGAGGGCAATGATCTTGCGGGAATTACCAAGGAGATTGATATGCCTAAGAATGGTGTGGCGGCTCCGATATCGAAAGGTGATGTGGTCGGAACTGCGAAGTATTATCTTAACGGTAAAGTAATCGGAGAAGTAAATATTGTTTCAAAAAATGATATAGAAAAAGCAGGTTTTTTTGATTATATAAAGAAAGCAATTACCGGATTTGCTTTGTAGAATCGAGGGTTATTAATGAAGCTTAAGACGACTGAATATACTGTATGTTCGGATAGATTACCGGAGCGATTTGGCGGTTGTCGAATCGCCATGCTTTCAGATTTGCACGATACAGTATACGGAGAGGATAATAATAAGCTGTTTGAATTAATTAACAGTAAACAACCGGATATTGTAATAATTGCAGGAGATTTAGTCACGGCCAAATCAGGGCGTGACTTTTCGCCTGCTTTTAATCTTCTAAAAAAACTTGCGACGTTGTATCCTGTATATTATGCGCTTGGCAATCACGAACAACGTTCATACGATGAAGTAAAAGTATATTTACAAAAAGTTAAAGAAATACCGGAAGTAAAGTTGCTGGATAATGAAACTGTTATTGCTGAATGCGGGATAAGGATAGCGGGACTTTCGCTTCCTGTAAGATTCTATAAGAAAGCTAAGAAAGTCACGGTCAAAGTTTCTGATATAAGTGAACAGATTGGTACAAAGAATAATGTGTATACGGTTTTAATAGCCCATAATCCGATATTTTTTAAGGCTTATGCCGATTGGGGAGCTGAGCTTGTTCTTTCTGGACATTTACATGGAGGCATTGTGAGACTTCCTTTTATCGGAGGACTGGTTTCACCGCAAGTGAGTTTTTTTCCGAAGTATGACAAGGGTATGTTTACAGACAAGGAATCTACACTTATCGTGTCTGCGGGATTGGGAAAACATACTATTCCCATCAGACTGTGGAATCCGGCCGAACTTGTTATTATTGATTTGAAAAAATAATTTATTTCTTGCAAAAACCCTTATGATTTAGTACAATTTTATAAGTTGAATGATTTGTTTATAACAGCGATAAAGGTAGAAGAATATGAGTATTTCCGTAAAGCTTGAGGTGTTTGAAGGGCCGCTTGATTTGCTTTTGCACCTTATAGACAAGAATAAAGTTAATATATACGATATTCCGATTGTGTTGATAACTGACCAGTATCTGGAGTATGTCAATGCGATGGATAAGCAGGATCTCAATGTTGTAAGTGAATTTCTTCTTATGGCGGCGACACTTATTGATATTAAGTGCAGAATGCTTTTGCCAAAGCAGATTGATGAGGAGACGGGAGAAGAGGAAGATCCCAGACAGGAGCTTGTTGAACGCTTGCTTGAATATAAGAAGTATAAACTTATTGCAGAAGAACTTAAATTTATGGGTAATGATGCGGAGAAGAGTTTGTATAAGCTTCCGACTGTTCCGGAAGAGGTTGCAAAATATGAGCCGCCTGTGGATTTGAATGAACTGTTGTCAGAAGTTACAATGCAGAGACTTAATGCGGTTTTTCAAC
>JAZNXQ010000170.1:0-5635 GCA_045593945.1 Lachnospiraceae bacterium
TATGAACAACACAAACTACACAGGATATTTATTCGTACACTTCATCGGCGAGCAGAAGGACGGAGAGCAGATTTATTTTTCACTTAGCCGTGATGGCATACATTGGAATGATTTAAATAACGGACAGGTAATTTTAAGAAGCGAGATAGGTGAGGCCGGAGCGCGTGACCCGTTTATTATCCGTTCGCCGTGGGAGGAGAACAAATATTATCTGATAGCTACGGATCTTCGCATTGAGGCCGGTAAGGGCTGGGGCGTTGCGCAGTATAGCGGAAGTCGCGATATCCTTGTGTGGGAGTCGGAGAATCTTGTTGATTGGGTTGGCCCCGTGGCGCATACCGTAGGCGTAGAAGGTGCAGGTTGCGTATGGGCACCTGAGGCCATCTATGATGAGGCAGAAGATGCGATTCTTATGTTCTGGGCATCTATGATTAAGCTTCCGGGAGATGTTGAGCCGAAGCAGAGAATTTATGCATGCCATACGAAAGATTTTAAGACCTTTACGGAGCCGTTCATTTTTATGGAGAGAGCATGCCATGTAATCGACTCCACTATTATCAAAAAGGACGACGGCTATTATCGTTACACTAAGGACGAGACTAACAAAAATATTTTCATAGATTATGCGAAGACACTTAAGACAGAGGCATTTTCAGAGGTTAAGTCAGTGACCCTTGCGGACCTTATGGGTGTTGAGGGACCGGAGATTTTCAAGTTTAACGACCGTGAGGAATGGTGCCTCATCGTTGACAGATTTGCAACGCACAAAGGTTATTTACCGCTTGTTACGGATGACCTTTCAAGCGGAATTTTCCGTATTCTTGATGATGCGGAATTTGATATGGGACAGACTGTAAAGCGTCACGGCGGAGTTATGCCGATTACGGAGGCAGAATATCAGGCACTTATTAAGAAGTGGGGCTAAAAGTCTTGTGCCCGGAAACTTTTGAGAAAAGCAGGGAAAAGTACAATGAAACGTAACGTAAGTCTTGCGGACATTTCCGACGGACGTTTATACAGTGAAAATGATATGGTAAAGGCAGACTGTCACGGTTGTGCAGGCTGCCATAAGTGCTGCCAGGGTATGGGAACATCGATTATTCTCGACCCCTATGACGTGTACCGTCTGACGACAGGTCTTGGCAAAAGTATGCCCGAACTTCTTGCGACAGCATTGGAGCTCAATGTTGTGGACGGAGTGATTTTACCAAATCTTAGAATGACCGGTGAGGAGGAGCAATGCGCTTTTCTTGATGAGGACGGAAGATGCAGTATTCATGCGTATCGTCCGGGGATTTGCAGGCTTTTTCCGCTCGGAAGATATTATGAGAATGGTTCATTTACATATTTTTTGCAGACAGGCGAATGTGCGGAGAAGAACCCGACCAAGGTTAAGGTAAATAAGTGGATTGATACGCCGGAGCTTGCGAAGAACAGTGAGTTTGTAAGCAGATGGCATTATCTTATGAACGAGGTAGAAGAGCACATCTTGTCAAGTGATGATGATGCGTTTCGTAAGAACCTCAATATGTTTATGCTTAATACTTTTTATCTGGCACCGTATGATGCGGGGCGAGATTTTTATGAGCAGTTTGATGAGAGATATGCGCGTTTTCGTGAGATTGTGCCTGCGAACTAGGAGAAAATTATGCTAAAGAATAAACGACTCTTTTTATTTGATATAGACGGGACTTTGTCAGTTGAAGACTTCCTTTATGACGGAAGTTTAAAACTGCTTGAACTGATTAAAGAAAGAGGCGGTTATTCTTTTTTTATTACGAATAATTCGACCAAAAGCTGTGCCGATTATGTGGAGAAATTTAAGCGTTGGAATATCGAGACTGAAGAAAAGCAGTTTGTGACGGCAGGCTTTATGACGCGTGAATTTTTAAAAGAAAAGCATGCGAAGGACAGGATTTTTGTGGTGGGAACGAAGTCATTTATTAAGGAGCTTAGGAAAAATAAGCTCAATGTTACCACGAAGCCGGAAGATGATGTCAAATGTGTGCTTGTAGCTTATGACAGTGAACTTAAGTATGACAAGCTTGTAGATGCTTGTGAGATTTTATCAAGAGAAGATATAGAATATTATGCAACAAATCCGGATATGGCTTGCCCCGCAAAGTTCGGATTTATACCGGATTGCGGGGCGATTTGTAAAATGTTAGAATATGCGACCAAACGAGTACCTGTGTATATCGGGAAGCCGAGTGCGGAAGTTGTTAACTGCTGTATGAGGACAGCGGGGATTACTTCCAAGGATGAGGTGCTTGTGGTCGGTGACCGACTGTATACCGATATCGCCTGTGGTATAAATGCAGGAGTTGAAACCTGCGTGGTATATACCGGAGAGGCTAAGCCTTCTGATATCGCAGAAACTGAGTGGAAACCGGATTACTGCTTTAATAATATTAAGGACTTGTATGAAGCATTTCACAAGTCCTTAGGCTAATTATTTTTTGGAGTAGTCTACAAAGCTGATATTAAGGTCTACGGAACCTGTAATTCCTGCAACCTTACCGGATGCGGAGTACTGCCACATTGTATACATATAAGGAGTGTCGGGAGCATCAACATAAGCCGCATGCCACATATCGTAGTCAGTGAGACGTGTAAGATCAAGGCGAGTTAAAAACCAGCGCTTGTTGGCATAAATCATAGGTGTATAACCGGCATCTTTGATTTTCTCGCAGAAAGCAATACAGTTACTTGTTATCTGTTCACCGAGAAGATTGTCGGTTCGGGCCGTGTCATTGGTGATGTCCTCGGCATCATATACTACGGGATAAGTAATTTTACTCTTGTATTTTTTGAGTTGTTCAATAACAACGTTGGCTTCTTCGATAGCTTCGGCTTCGTTAATGGCCTGTGAAAAGAAATATACGCCAACCTTCAAGCCTGCGGCGAGAGCGCCATCCATATTTTTGGTAAAGTATTCATCGAGTACGATAGCACCTGTGCCGTAGCCTCTGAAGCCAACACGGATAATTGCAAAATCAATACCTGCGGCTTTAACTTTGGCCCAGTCGATATCCTTCTGATGGGAGGATACGTCAACACCCTCAAGAGATACCTTTTTACCGTTATCGGTGTAATATTTAAGTCCATTTTCCGATACCTTAATATTCTCCCAATTGTAGTCATGCTTGGGAAGAGATGGTATAATGGGAATACGGTATTCTTTATTACTAAGCCACATCGGAACATATTCTTGAACCGTGTCGGCATTACCCGGCGTTGTCGGCGCCGGCGTAGTGGGCTCGGGTGTTGTCGGCTCGGGTGTTGTAGGTTGTGGCGTCGTAGGTTGCGGCGTTGTCGGTTGCGGCGTTGTAGGTTCCGGAGTAGTCGGCTGTGGCGTCGTCTGCTCCGGTGTAGTAGGTTCCGTTGTAGTAAGGGCAGTATTGCTTGTTGCACCGCTTATATCAAGTGTATGTACCGGAATGTCCGTGGCCTGTGTAGGTGTCGGAGCAGTCTGAAGATTACCTACATCCGAAGAAAGTACGGCAAGATCCTCCATAAATTGTGACTGTGCCGCCGACAGGGTGGACAAAGTACTGTTAATGTCAGAATTCTGTTTTATAAGAACGAGGGATATTCCCCCGATAAAAATCAGCAGAAAAAAGAAGCCGAAAATTGTAACAAGTGAAGTTTTACCGGAATTATTTTTCTTGGGAGTTTGTTCCATTAAAAGTCTCCTTTCTGTTGGTAATGTGGTTTTATCATATCATATTTTGTCGATATAGCATAGATAAATTTTTATTTTGGGAGTAAATACTTTTTTATGAAAAGATTGCATGAAATTCTCAGTGAATACGGACAATCAAATATAGCGCCTTTTCATATGCCGGGGCACAAAAGACGTGCGGATATATTGCCTGACTGGAATCTGTGGCAGATGGATTTTACGGAGGTGGAAGGGCTTGATAATATGCACTGTGCAGAAGGAATAATCCGCGATGCGCAGGCAGAGCTTGCGTTAGTGTATGGTGTGGATGCGAGCTATTTTATGGTGAATGGAAGTACTGGCGGAATTCTTGCGGCGATTTCTTCTTGTGTGAAGCATGGGGACAGTATTGTGGTTGCAAGGAATTGCCATAAATCTGTGTATAATGCAGTGTATCTTAATGAACTTAAGCCGGTTTATGTTTATCCGGCGCTAATTGAGAGTTGGGATGTATCGGGAGGCATAAGCCCTGCGGAGGTTGAACAGGCAATTCTCGCCAATCCTGAGGTTAAAGCTGTTGTTATAACATCCCCGACCTACGAGGGAATTGTATCGGATGTTGAAGCAATCGCAAGAATTGCTCATGCGTACAATATTCCACTCATAGTTGATGAAGCACATGGCGCACATCTTAAGCTTATGGGAAATTGCCCCAAAAGTGCCGTTGAGTGCGGTGCTGATATTGTAATTCAGAGCTTTCACAAGCTTCTTCCGGCCCTTACACAAACTGCGGTTTTACATTTTAACAGCAAAATTGCGGATAGACAAAGGCTTGAGAATTATCTCGGAATTTACCAGACATCGAGCCCGTCGTATCTTTTTATGGCGAGCATGGATTTTGCGCTTGATTTCATGACAGGCGAACAGGGACAGAGTTTTGCAAAAGAATATTGGAATTTGCTTAGAAATTTTAAAGAAAAGTGCCACAGTCTCAAAAAATTGTGTATAATGGAAGAAGATATTGCAGGACATGATGAAGTGTTCGGTTTTGACAGAACAAAGCTTGTAGTTTCTACGGTTGACGGAAGTGTTTCAGGAAGTTTCCTTGAAGAGAAGCTTCTTAGGGAATTTGGAATTCAGGCAGAGATGTCTAAGGGTAAGAATGTTCTTCTTATGACCTCGATTGTTGATGGTGCGGAGGCGTTCGAAAGACTTTATGCGGCGCTTGAGGAGATTGATGGGCAGCTTACTCGGGAGTGGGATGTACAGCCAGGGGAAGGTTGTGGCGAAGACGGCAAAACAGACACAAGCCGTGTTATGAGTGAAAAGACAGCTCTTTCATACCGTGCAACCATTGCACTTTCAAGCTACGAGGCCGTTAATTCAGAACATAAGCAGGTTGCGGCAGAAGATGCAGTCGGTAGGATAAGCACAGAATATATTTATTTGTATCCACCGGGAATTCCGATTGTCGTGCCGGGCGAGATGATAACGCAAGAACTTTACAACATTATTTTATATTATAAAGAGAACTATTTTGGGGAAGGAGCAACTTCTAACAGAAGACTTCAGGGAATGCAGGATAAGAGCATGAACACATTGCTTGTTGTGGATAACTTAGAAGAAAAGTGAGCATATCGTGGATAAAGGAAAGATTTATTATATAATGGGGAAGAGTTCCTCAGGCAAAGACAGTATATATAAGCTTCTTCTTGGCGATAAAGATTTGGACCTTAAGACCATTGTGCTTTATACTACCCGTCCCATAAGATTTGGCGAGCGGGAAGGCGTTGAGTATCATTTTGCCGACGAGCAGGTTTTGCAGAAGGCAAAAGAGGATGGAACGCTTATAGAGTCACGCTGTTACGATACGGTTCATGGTAAATGGTATTATTTTACGGTAGACGACGGACAGATAGACCTTGAAAATAATAGTTATCTTGTGCTCGGAACATTGGAATCATATAAGGC
>JAZNXQ010000171.1:0-9722 GCA_045593945.1 Lachnospiraceae bacterium
TAACGAGGAACAAGCGAACACCTGATATAACTTCTTGTATTTTTATTTTACAGTTTTAACTATCTCAAAATTTCCCGCCGTACTTCTTCTTATCTTCTTTCAAACGCCTGCTATGCTTTGCAACCTCTTTATGCCACATCTGTTTATCTCTAAGATACGCATCCTTATCGTCAGAATATTTTGCTTCTTTTTTAAGATTACAATAACTCTCAAAACGTTCCTGCGACAGTTCTCCGTTTGCAATCGCTGCTTTTATAGCGCATCCCGGCTCGCTAAGATGCTTGCAATCACTAAACTTACACTTACCCAAATACTGTTCAACATCGGCAAAAGCCTCATATAGTCCGCTCGAAACATCCCACATTCCGATCCCTCGCATGCCGGGTGTATCAATAATCATCGTGCCACATTTAAGCATTATAAGTTGTCTGTGAGTTGTAGTATGGCGACCTTTACTGTCATCCTCACGAATTCCGTTAACAGCCATAATCTCCTCACCTGCAAGAGCATTTACAAGGCTTGATTTACCGACACCCGAAGACCCCAAAAACACAATTGTTTTCCCAGGCTTCAAATACTCTTCCAACTCATCCAAACCGACACCTGTTTTTGCACTCACCACATGCATGTCTACACCTGCCGCAGCCCTCTCAACCGCACTAATGTATCCATCGTATTCGTCAACAAGGTCTGCTTTTGTAAGCACTATTATCGGCGTCGCTCCCGATTGCCATGCCAATGTCATATATCTCTCGAGACGCTTCTCATTAAAATCGTGATTGAGTGACTGCATAATGAATACATAGTCAAAGTTTGCCGCTACTGCCTGTTCCCCTCGACCGGGAGTCGGGTCTTTTCGTGAAAAGAAAGTTTTCCTCGGTAAAGTCGCTATAATCTGACTATCACCATTCTCGATATAATTAATTAAAACAAAATCTCCTGTCGTTGGAAACTCCTCAAATCCAACATAATATTCTTTAGTTTTTAAACGTGCATGAATTTCCCCATGTTCACAAACAAGTTCATAACGTTCCTTATGTACAGCAGTTACTCTTGCCGGAATACCTGTGGTTTCTTCCGGTATCATATCGGGCATAAAGCCATAGTTTTCTAAATTCATTTTTTATTTCCTCCATAATATTTATCATTGTTTCTGTGTTTCTAATATTCAATACTTTCATAAACAAACATCTCCTTCCCTAAAATTCTACTGAAAAAGGGCACAAAAAAAACACACCCTCAGAGTGTGCTATAACCGAAAGTTATAGTATTCACGAAAGGTTACTTAAGACGGCACAACAATAAAGAGGTTCCCACCTCACTACTGCTCGCACCCTTATTCAGTTATACTGCAATTACCTCGCCATAAACAGTCATCTTATTTTTCTCCTTTCTCAATCTGCTTGCGCAGTTATTTTTCTTTAGTATAACACTATACGAGGTTGCTGTCAATGAAGCAACCTCGTAGTTATCTCTTATTAATTTACTTTATTCTTTGGACAACCCGCATTAAACGAGCGTATATTCTCCTTAACAATCTCCATTAGTCGTTCTCTTGTCTCAATAGGTGCCCATGCCACGTGTGGCGTAAATGTAATATTCTTTGCGCCAAAAAGCTTGCAATCCTTACTCATGGGCTCGCTTGCAAGCACATCTACAGCCGCACCTGAAAGCTTGCCGCTCTCAAGCGCCCACACAAGGTCTTCATCCACAACCACACCACCTCGTGCTGTATTTACAAAATATGCACCGTCCTTGCATTTGGCAAAGGTCTCTCGGTTAAACATTCCTGCACTTTCTTCGTTAAGCGGGCAGTGCACCGTTACCACGTCGGACTCACGAAGAAGTCTCTCAAGCTGCTCTTTGCCCGATTTTCTCGTATATGTGATGATATTCATTCGGAATGCTTCAGCGATTCTTGCAACTTCCTTACCGATAGCACCATAACCCACGATACCAATGGTCTTATCTCTAAGCTCATTAAGCGGAAATGCAAATGCCGTGAAGGTATCGCTGTTCATCCACTCTCCGTCAGCTACATACTTCTCATACTTGCTTATGCTGCTGTAATGATTAAGTATAAGCGCAAATGTATGCTGTGCAACCGCTTCCGTAGAATAGCTTCCGGCATTGGCTACCACTATACCCCTCTTGGCACAATAAGCAATGTCTATATTGTTATAGCCTGTTGCAAAAAGTCCTATAAACTTAAGTTTGTCAGCACCCTTAAGATTGCTCTCATTAAGCACAACCTTATTACACAAAATATATTCCGCGTCATGAACTCTCTCTGCCACAAGCTCCGGCGGTGTCAAATCATATACCACAAGCTCGCCAAGCTCCGAAAACATGGATAAATCCACGTCTCCCTTTGATACGGTTTTTCCGTCTAAAATTACAATCTTACCCATTTCTGTTTCTCCATTATTTCAACAGTTTTTATACTGCTATTTAACTTGACTTTTATTTTACAATAAGCTCATCAATGCTTCTCTTAGGCACATAATGAACTGTATTCTCGTCACGATAATATGTTGTCTTACCACTTTCGGGTACATCTACAATTCTTATGTCCTCGTTCGGCTTACCAAGCGCGATAACAAGGTCAATGCTGTATTTCTCCGGATCAATATTAAACTTCTCTGCAATCTCGGTTCTCTTGATGTTACCGAGCATACAGCCACCGAGGCCCTTTTCAACTGCGCCGAGCAAAATTGTCTGTGCAGCGATTCCGACATCTGTCTGTTTATTCTTACCGATTGCCAAATCACAAAGCACGATTATATATGCTGCGGGACGTTCTCCCTCAACAGGGCCGTCCCAATCCGGAAGCGCTCCCGCCCAACCGATTGTCGGAAACATTTTTGCGTTGTCCTCTTCGGTATTAACGAGCATAAATTTGAGTGCCTGTGCATTGGCACCTGACGGCACAAGACGTGCAAGCCCGATAAGCTCTGTCAATGTCTCCGTGCTGATTTTCTCCGTCTCAACAAAACGACGGTAAGAACGGTTTTTAGCTACTATATCTTTAAATAACATTATTCTGTCTCCTTTTTTATATAATATTTCAGATGGCAAAACCGGCTGCTCCGCTTTTTGCCATGTATAAACACGGTTTACCTTCCAAATCACTTGTAAATATAACATTTTTGCTGTCTTTAGTAAAGAACGGATGCGGATGTGTATCCTGCGAATTGCCGTAAATCGCTCTCCATGAACTTCCATGATAGCAAAGCCTTATTTCTTTCCTTGCGGCAACATCCACTATATAAATAAAATCATTCTTCACCTCGCCTGTGCGGTCTTTCTCCTTGGTATGGTCGAGCATATGTATCGGCACATCATGTCCCTGTGAATCACCCACCATATATTTGCCATCAGGTGACACATTAAAATGCGCATATGGTGAACAATTCATAAATATCTCTTCCTGCATCGTGCTCATCGGTATCATACGGATATTTTCTTCTTTTTTACCGGTGGTCTCCTTATAAACATAAGCGATACTCTCACCATCGGGCATCCAGATTTCGTGAGTAATTATAAGGTCTGAGGGCTGTTCTCTAAGACATGTAAGTCCTGTGCCGTCAATATTAATACACCAAAGTCTCGCATCAATCAAATCGTACGGACCTTCATGGCAGAACAAAATCTTGTCTCCGTAAACAGGTCTTATCTGAGTATGTCCGAGCCAGCATCTCTCCTCATGAATTACCTTACTTGTACCTTTTTCCATGTCGATATACACAATTCTGCAAAGAGGCTTAGCAAGGCAATTTTCTGCAAAAGCATCCCAGTTGCCGCCAACCTTGCGCTTTGCCGTGGTGTCCTTCCTCGTCTCAACTATCGACATGTATTTGTAATCACTGCTCGGACCCAAATCTCCGCCTGCAGACCAGCCTTCTGCCGTTTCATAAAAGCACTCTTCCTCGCCCGTGGCAAGATCCTGCTTCAAAAATTTCTCGCCCTGTCTGTAGATAAGATACTTATCGTCGGCAGTAATCATACCACTGTAATCACCAATTCCAGGGCCCTCTGTCATCTGAACGGCATCACCTGTCGTAATATCCATAAGATAGAGCTGACGTTCCCCGTTAATCTCGGCACTATACAAAAGTTTCTTGCCGTCGCTTGTCATCATATTATTATAAAAATACATATGATGGCTCACATGGTCCGGTTCGGTAAGTCGTGTAACCTTCGCACCCGTATGTTCATCAATATAAGAATAAAACTTATTCTTAACTACATCTCCTTTTGCCATGAAACTAACCCTCCAACTTCCTCAAGCAATAATTACAAAGTCTCTGACAATACCTTCTCTATTGTATCAACAAGCTTATTCTGCTCTATTGGTTTAAGCAGATATCCTGACGGCTTCAGTTTCAAAACCGCCTCAATATGTGCCCTGTCTGACACTGCAGTCAGGAATACAACAGGAATATCTTTAAGTTCTGCATCCTTCTGTATCTCTTCAAATGTTCTCTTACCATCCCACTCGGGCATCTCATAATCTAGAAGTATCAAATCCGGAAGTGCCTTTTTTGCCTGCTTAATTGCCTGAGGTCCCGACATGGCAACCGCCACATCGTATTGCTTATCAAGCATAGCTTTTACACTTCTAAGTAAAATACCGCTGTCATCCACTGCAAGAATCTGTCTTCTGTCCTCTGCAGATTTTACGGCATCTGCTTCTGCCTCTGTCTTATCATAAGCCATTCTAAGCAGCTTATAACACTTTTGCATAATAGCTGACAAGGTAATCGGCCTCATTGCAAAATCAAACTGCTCACCCTCGTAACTTTCCTGATAATATCTGCATTCCTCTTTTGTACCGATAATAAGCACCGGAAGATTTGAATATTTTTCTTTGAAAAGCTCCAAAATATTTATATCCAACTCGCCAATACCCACAAGACACATTAACACAAGATCCGGATCAAACACCTTAATCATGCCCTTTACAAGTTCAAGCGTATCCTTACATATCTGTGTCTGAAATTTTGTTGACAAATGCTTATTTACACTGCTGACCGTCTGATTAAGTTCTCCTACCAAAAGCACTTTTTTCATTCTGCCATCTCCGTTTCTATATTATTTGTATTTTATCCATAAGCTGTTCTATAAGAATCTCCGCCTGTCCACTGTCCATATTAGTTACATACACGCTAAGACGTTCAATAACAGACTGCACATCCTCTGAATATTTAAAACTCTCCAGCTTCGCCATTGCTTCATCCATAGCATCTATGTCAAGTTCCTCCATGGCAACCCTAAGCATCTCCAAGTACGCAAGTATTACAGAATAATCCTCTATTTCTTCTTTTTGTATCTCTTCATCTACATTAATACATTCCTTTAATTTGTCCTTATAACCTCTCCATTCCTTAAGGAATATATCATGTAAGGCATCTATTAGCTCTATGTTGCCGTCGCGTGCGGCATTCTCAAGTACCTTAGCCATTCCTCCGAGTACGATCACTCCGATTAGATTGGCGGAGCTCTTCATTGCATGAACCTTTATACGATACTGTGTAAGCATATCCTCACCGTTTCTTATATCGTTATAAAAGGCTTCAAGCGCGTCTGCCTCAACCTCAATAGCCTTATAAAAATCCTCCACGGTCTCCAAAAGAAGTTCCTTACCGGGCAGATGCATAAATCCATAGCTCCAGTCTATACCATCTATCATCGGAAGCACTTCTGCGTCATCCAAGTTTCCTGCCATTTCTGTAGATCGTACATCCTCTGCAAATACATTCTCCTCCTCCGGCTCTTCTGCATCGAATTTCAAAAGATCTCGAGGAAGAAGTCTTAGAAGCATCTGTTCAAGCTTATCGGGATTAATCGGCTTCGGAAGAAATGCATCGAAGCCCTCTGCCAAATACATCTCCTTAGCACCTGTTATTGCATTTGCAGTAAGTGCAACTATAGGTGTTCGCTCACACTTGTTATTTGCCATTTCCTTCATATGATGTAACGTCTCTATACCATCCATCTCCGGCATCATATGGTCAAGGAAAATAATATCATAGTAATTTGACTCTATCATTTCAAGACAGGTCTTTCCACTGTCTGCAACATCTATTTTAACCTTTGTTCCTTTAAGTAAATTAACAAAAACTTTAAGATTAGTCGCGTTGTCATCTACAACCAGAACCTTTGCATCCGGTGCGGTAAAAGTAGCAATATAAGACTGCTCCTTCGTCTGATTCTTAATACGTCCTTCTAAATTACCTATCGGCGTGGAATCTACAATCTGCTGCTCAAGCGTAAAGAAGAACCTTGAACCTTTACCATATTCACTTTCCACATTAAGCTTACTACCCATTAGCGACAAAAGCTGAACTGTAATATTAAGCCCAAGTCCCGTCCCTTCGACATTTCTGTTGCGTTTTTCTTCTATTCTTTCGAATTCTCTAAAAAGCTTCTCTATGTCCTCTTCCTTAATTCCGATACCGGTATCCTCAACGACAAAATCAAAAATTACTTTCCTACCGTCTATCCTACCGTCTGCCTTTAGAGTTACTTTTCCCTGATTCGTATATTTTACAGCATTATTTAATAAATTAACGAGTACCTGTCTTATGCGTACATCATCACCTAACAGCTTGGACGGAAGATTCTCATTTACCTTAATATCAAGTTCCAGACTCTTGGCTTCTGCCTTAGCCTTAATCATGTTTGATATATCATATATAAGACTGCTTAAATCATATTCCACGTTAATAATCTCAAGCTTACCGGACTCAATCTTTGAAAAATCAAGAATATCGTTAATAAGTGCCAAAAGACTGTGTCCCGCATTCTGAATATCAAGTGCATATTCCTTAATGTGTGGCTCCTTACTTTCTCTTAAAATCATTGTATCCATACCAAGCACTGCATTAATCGGTGTACGGATTTCATGCGACATATGAGCAAGGAATTTGCCCTTTGCGGTGTTAGCGGCTATAGCCTCACTTCTTGCTTCCTCCGCCTGTTCATTTGCAAGTCGGAGCTGTTCATTTTTCTTCTCAATAAGCTCCATCTCATTCTGAAGAAGTCTTGCATTCTCTTCTATGTTATGCGAATAACCTTTTATCATCTGACTGAAATGCTGATACAACATAATAATTGCAAAAAATGTACTTCCGATACGACTGAATTTACCCATATCTCCTACAGCCACAACATACATTCGCACAATATCAATGCTTCCGCCGATTCCCATAAAAAGTAATGCCAACATTCCAAGTTTAACACTCTTATCATTTCGCTCTTTTCTTATGTCAAAATATGACTTCGCAACTATAAGCACGGTAAGCATAATAAGTCCGTGTGAAAAAAATGCCATATTCATAAAATCCACAAGATTGGTAAGCTGCAATATCATCTGGACGAGTATGTTGGTACAAATAAGTCCCAATAACAGCTTCCAGCGAAGCCTGTATTCACTAAAAATTCCGTTGGCGTAATATAGTGCGATGAAGAACGGTATCATCATAATACACAGGAATACAAGAACTGAATAAAAGGTCTGATTGCCGTAGAAAATATGTAATATCTTTGTCTCCACACAGTAATACAGCGCTGCAACCACACAATATCCGCATAAATATTGTACTCCGTCTGTTTTCTGTTTCGACAACTTATGAATTACAGACAACAAAAGAAATATTATACCACAGACAACTATTATCAAATTGCATGCAATATTAAACATATTGTCCTTAAGAAGAGTTAATATAAGAACGTCTCTTTCGCCCACTGTAACAGCCGTAACTCTCGCAGCATAATCAGGATACGGTGAGGCCATCTCCATACTTATTTTACCTTCTGTAAGGTTCTCCGGTATATCAATAAAATTCACTACACTTCCCGGTGTATGTCCGAAGCTTCTCTCATCCTCCACACCGAACGTATATATAAGTTCTCCATCAATCCAAACCTTAAGTGTCTTGTCTGCCGACAAAAAGGACATCGTTTTCCCTGAATATTCCTTCGGAATAACGTTCTCAAAAACTATAATCTCACCCGGCTTACTTTTCCCCAAATAAGGAAGCTCTTCTATCTCATAAACTGTCCCATCCGGCCATTTAAGAGTCCAGTTTGTATTAAATTCATGTATTTCGCCCTTAGACAGTGTCATATCGTCCACTTTGAACTTCACTGCCACAAACAGCAATAAAGCCAAATTGAACAACACTATAATCCAGACGGTTTTTTTAGAATACTTCATATGCATGTACAATACACCTCACTGTATTTTGTTAAAGGATATACCACATATTGTTACTTCTGTTCTTCGCTACATATAATGCTTTATCGGCATTGCTGTAAAGTCTTTCAAAATTTCTGTCCGTTGCTTCTATAATTCTCGCAATACCAAATGATACACTTGTAATTCCTTCGTATTTTTCTCCTGCCATACTTTTTTCAAATTCTGAAGTAATCTTGATTGCAAGGCTTTCCAGCTCCTTTGTCTCAATAGCGTCCTTATAAAAAAGACAAAACTCGTCTCCGCCCATACGGCATGCTATTATATCCTCTCCCTGTGCAAGGAGTACTTCTCCAAATTTCGCCAGAATATCATCGCCTACCTGATGACCAAACTTGTCATTTATCCTACCAAAACTGTTCAAGTCCATCATAAACAAGCTTCCCATGCCACCATCTTTAAAATATTCTTCAAGCAGTGACACAAAATAATTTCTGTTGTATACTCCCGTAAGTGAATCCTTATGTGCAAGGTCACTTATCTTTAAGAGCATATTGTGATGCTCCGTAATATCAAGCATCCAAAGCATATACCCTTGAGTGTATCCGCCCTCACTAAGCGGCTCAACTCTCATTTCATACATCTTGCCTTCAATTTCCAAATTCTTAAGCTTACCATCAAAAACATCGGCAAGAGTTTTATTCTTATATGCATCATGTTTAAGCTTCAGTTGCCCGAACATCTCTTCCATTCGTTTGTTATAGTATGTAATAATGTGATGATTATCAATTACCATAATACCTTCCTGTCCATGACTTAAGGCATTCTCTCCCGCAAGGGCAATCGAATCAAAATATCCGTATTTTATAAGTGCCATACCAACCAAAATTGCAGCACCTGCAATTCCCAGACACGGCACCTCATAACCACCGGTAATTCCTGTAGCTCTGATAAAATTAGGTATCCACGGACAGGATATGGCTATCATCGTACAAAGAATCCTTTTTCTCTCTACTCCCTTGGATCTCAAAATACTTACTATACCGACAGCAATACATGCTGCACATATTATTGCAAGATATATTACAAACACAGTAAATCCCCAACCATATTCGAGAACAAGTCTTGGGAACGGTCCTTCTTCATTTATTCCGATATATGTATAAAAAAACTGTTTTTCTCTCGTCGTAAGAAGCATCCACATTATAAAGAGTCCGCAAAGTATCTCCAGTGCATACACAAATGCCGGCACCTCTCTGTGACACATCTCCGCAACAAACATAGTAAATCCAATCATAAGCATGCACTCTCCGAAATACTGTATAAGAGTTGCCGCATAAAATCCCCCAACATTACCGGAAGTAATCTCGACAAGGAATCCAAAAGTATATATACATCCGGACAGCACAAGTAAAAGTGTTCCTATCTGCCCTCTTGAAGGCTTAGCCCAAAGAACAATAAAAAGAATGGCAATACACACCAAAAGTGAAATCACATGCACAGCCACATATATCTCATACGC
>JAZNXQ010000172.1:0-2013 GCA_045593945.1 Lachnospiraceae bacterium
CTTCTGCAGACGTAATGGCACGGTTGACATAATCCTCGGGAAGGCTTGACCAGGCTTTTCTGTCAGTGGCAGGAGGATAGTATTTATAATCAAAAATAGGTGTTTGTTCGGTAATCGCTTTTGAAAACATGAGTCGGTTCCTTTCTGCAAATCTTAAATTTATTATGATTAGTATAGCATATAGTATAGCAAGATTCCCTGTAATATTCTATAAAAAAATGTACTTTATTATCGAAACATAAGTAAAGGCTTGCGATATCCGAAATGGTACGATAAAATAAAAAATATAATAAAATTCGGAGGTATCAAAATGTATTTTGAAGGGAAACCACAGATAACAGATGAAGAGATTAAGGCTGCACTTGACTTTTGTACTAAGCAGGTTTTGCATTATTTGCCGGAGTTTACATACGAGTATCAGAATGCGTACAGTGTAGATAATTTTTATAAGCCGATTAAAAATGTTGACTGGACCAATGGTTTTTGGACGGGAGAGATTTGGCTTTCTTACGAGCATACAGGAGATGAACGCCTTAAAGATGCGGCATTTATCCAGATTGATGACTATCTTAAGAGAATCGAGGAGAGAGTACACGTTGATCACCATGATATGGGCTTTTTGTATTCACCGTCATGTGTTGCGGGATATAAGCTTGCAGGCAACGAGACAGGTAAAAAGGCAGCGCTTCTTGCAGCGGACAATCTTATGAGCCGTTTCCACGAAGTGGGCGAATTTATTCAGGCATGGGGACCGATGGATTCTGATAATGAATACCGTCTTATAATTGATTGCCTTCTCAATTTGCCGCTTTTATACTGGGCTACAGATGAGACAGGAGATAACAAGTACAAGGATATTGCGGATCGTCATATACATACGGCACTTTCTAATCTTATACGTGAAGATAAGTCCACATGGCATACATTTTTCTTTAACAAAGAGACTGGTGCACCTGACCACGGCGCAACACAGCAGGGCTATCGTGACGGTTCTGCCTGGGCAAGAGGACAGGCTTGGGGTGTGTACGGTATAGCGCTTGCTTACAGATATACAAAACGTGAGGAGTATATCGGAATTTTCAAGGATGTGCTCGGATATTTCCTTAGTCATTTACCGAGCGACCTTGTGCCGTTCTGGGATTTTGAGTTTACTGACGGTGCGGATCAGCCCAGGGATTCTTCAAGTGCGGTTATTACGTGCTGCGGTATGCTTGAGATGGCAAAATATCTTCCTAAGGAAGAGGCTGACGAATATATAGCAGTTGCAAGAAAGATTCTTAAGTCGGTATATGACAACTATGCAGTAAAGAGTCACGAGGAATCCAACGGACTTGTACTTCATGCAACATATTCAAATCGTTCACCGTATAATCGTTGTAATCATTACGGTGTTGACGAGTGTAATTCATGGGGTGATTATTTCTACATGGAGGCACTTACAAGACTTATAAAGGATTGGCAGTTATATTGGTAAGAGGAGATTGTGACAATGCATACATTTGAAGTTAAAGATGAATTTTATATAGACGGTAAGCCGGTTAAGATTATTTCGGGCGGAATTCATTATTTCAGAATCGTGCCCGAGTACTGGCGCGACAGACTTGAGAAGCTTAAGGCTATGGGCTGTAATACGGTTGAGACTTATGTGCCGTGGAATATGCACGAACCGAAAAAGGGACAGTTTAATTTCAGCGGAATGCTTGATATTGAGCGTTTTATTAAGACTGCACAGGAGCTTGGACTTTATGTAATAGTGCGTCCGTCTCCGTATATTTGTGCAGAGTGGGAGTTCGGCGGACTTCCGGCGTGGCTTCTTAAGGAAGACGGCATGAGACTTCGCGGTTGCTACGAGCCGTATCTTAAGCATGTGAAAGAATACTATGACAGACTTTTTCAGATTCTTACACCGCTTCAGATTACAAAGGGCGGACCGGTTATCATGTTCCAGGTGGAAAATGAGTACGGGTATTACGGCGATGATACAGAGTATTTGTTAACTTTAATGGAGTATAT
>JAZNXQ010000173.1:0-1857 GCA_045593945.1 Lachnospiraceae bacterium
GGATTCTGTGTAAAATCAATTCCTGCCACAGCAATATATCCCTTACCTCTTGCAACTGATGTAAAGAGCGGAAACAGCCTGTCATTCTGCGCAGTCTCACCGTAGAACATGGTGTATGCGCTGCCGTCTCTTTTAACCTCAAGCTCCAATACATCAGCATCCACGAATGTAAGACTTCCTGCAGTCTGACTCATAAGCTCTATAATCTTCTGCTCTCTGACAGCAGTAAACTTCGACTCAAACATCTGCCTTAAACTGTAAATAAACTCACTCTCGCCGTAATCGTTCCACTCCTCATCAGACATACTTCCCGCACCAAAATAACCCTTTAAGAAGTCCGTCTTACATACTGACTCGATGCTGTCCTTATTCAGCTCATAAAATTCCCCAAACGCAATTTCATAAGTATATGGCTTACCTGCTATATGCTGCGTATCAAGAGTTGCATCCATATATTCTTCAATCAGCTTACCTATTGTATCTATCGCAACATCACTGATTTGAAAATACTTATTAGTAACGCTTCCGTCGATATACACATCTGACATGTAATTGATAAGCGTATAACCAAACTTAGTGCTGTAGGACTTCAAATCTCCGGTCGTGACATTCACAATATTACCGTTAAGCGCAGAAAGTGTCTTATTGGCAGTACTTCCCGTACCAAGAATAAGAAGACCTCCTTCCTCCACCCATGTACCGAGTGCCGCAATCTGCTCACTTGTAAGCTTATCAGAGCTGTAATTGGTCACGACAATCGCATCAAGCATCTGAAGTGCCATCCATTCCTCAGGCATTGTTTCAGAAGTAAGTTCATATATTTTTGTCGTGATATCCGAATAGCTGAAAAGTGGCTGACCGGACATATAGGAAAGTGCCGTAAAATCATCACTTAACACACCTATATTAAGTTCTTTAAGAGAGTACAAAACATTACATTTTACATTCTCACTCCATACAACCTTATCCTTACGGTTAACAATACGCACATTAACCTTATCCGTATAATTCATAATCGGAACCGTAAGCGTAACCGTCTTCTTGCTTCCCCTTGCAAGAGAGACATCCTTCTCATACATAACATTGTATTCGTTCTTAGGCGTAATTACCTGAACGGAACCGTCAAAATTCTCGCCGTTATTCTCTATCGTTATGTAAAAAGGCACATAACATCTTACCTGTATACTATTGTTGTAGCCGCACTGGACTTCAACTTTAAAATCCTTATCTTTTGCCGCGTATATCGTATTTTCACCCGATGCAAAAGGCACAAGCCCCACAAGCACAAGCATCATTAATACAGCCGCGATTCTCTTAAAATTCTTACTCATCTTTCTTTCCCCTTGTTAAATTTATTCCGCCGGATTCCTTTACAAAACCCACTCTAATTGTAGCAGATTTTCACATAAATACAAGCAAATATAGCGGTCTTAAACAAATCTTTAGAATTTGTATTCTCTTTGTTAAAGTATACGTTTTTTATGCTTTGTTTTTATGGCACTTTTTGAATTTTTATTTCCCAAAAGGCAAAAAATGTCGAAGACAATATTTCTGCCTTCGACATTATAAATCCACTTATAAAATAAACTATAACATTCTGTTAGTCCTCAGTATTGTTGCTTACACAGCCATCGTTGTAACTACTGCAACCACAGTCGCCACTGCCGGAACATTTTTTCCCCGACGCACAAGTACCTGCCATCGGACATCCGATACATCTTGTGCCCTTCTTTTTCTCTTTTACAATATATGCCACCGCGGCACCTACTATAGCCACAATGATAAGTCCGACAATAAAACTTTCCATACAATCACCTATGTATTATTTTGCTTTTGCCTTGTTAGCATACTCTGCTT
>JAZNXQ010000174.1:0-2676 GCA_045593945.1 Lachnospiraceae bacterium
CGAGTAATAATATTCATAAGGTCCTCTGTTTCATGTGGATTCATACCTGCAGCCGGCTCGTCCAATAACAAAAGTTTTGGATTGGTTGCAAGCGCACGAGCAATCTCAAGCTTACGCTGTTTTCCATACGGGAGATTGCAAGACAGTATATTTCTCTCTTCTTCCAGTCCAACTACGCGCAAAATGCTTTTTGCTTTTTCACGCATTGCTTTTTCACACTGGAAATGTCTAGGCAGACGGAACATACTCTCTATCATGCTGCACTTGAATTCCGGTTGATTATGTAATCCGACCAATACGTTACGAATCACTGTCATATTGTTGAACAGACGAATGTTCTGAAACGTACGTGCTATTCCCTTATGATTGATCGTCTCCTGACCTTTGCCGGTGATATTTTCACCATCTAAATATATTTGTCCGGTTGTAGGACGATATACCCCTGTAAGCATGTTGAAAACTGTTGTTTTTCCTGCCCCGTTCGGTCCTACCAAACCATACAATTGTTTTTTTCGAATCTCAATGTTTACATCTTGAACCGCTTTCAGACCACCGAAGGAAATACCGAGATTTTCTGTTCTTAAAATAATATCAGCCATTATTCAAAATCTCCCTTCTGGTCCGGATTAAGAGTAGACATCGTCGGTTGAAACTCTGTTGACAATACTTCATTCATCTCTATCTTTGTAGGCACTCTGTCCCACTTCGCTTCATCATCTGCGCGATGAGAAGGGTCATGTTTTCCTTTTGAAAACTTATAAAGATAATTTTTAAGTGTATGTCTCTCACGGAATCCTTTCAATGCCGGTGCATTGTTGTAGATTACAAGGATAATAAGCACTAATGCATACAACAAGTCTTGCAACACTGCAAGGTTACCTGTAAGAATTGTCTGAAGCTTAATATCCAATATCGTGATCAGCGTCGCTGCAATAATGGAACCATTAATGCTTCCCATACCTCCAAGCACTACCATAACCAAGATTTCAATCGAATAGTTGTAGTTGAATTTCGTACTTTGGATGGTATAGTTGCTAAAACTGTACAGAACACCTGCAATACCCGCGAAGAACGCTGCAATTGTAAACACAGATAATTTATACTGCGTAACATTAATACCCGTTGCTCTCGCTGCAATTTCATTGTCACGAATCGATGTGATTGCTCGGCCATGCTTTGACTGAATCAAGTTTTGAATCACTGCCAAACATGCAAGCACCAACACAAGTGCTATGATAAATAAAGTGTTTTTATCATAACGAGGTGTTGTTAACCCCAATGAACAGCCGAAAGATTCGTTACTTGAATTCATAAAAATCGAACGTACAATTTCACCAAATGCCAATGTAACAATTGCCAGGTAGTCTCCTTTTAATCGAAGTGCCGGAAGTCCGATAATTACACCACAAAGTGCTGCAACTGCCCCACCTACAACTAAGGACACAACAAGCGTCGGAAAACCATTTCCCATTGTCGGTCCTAACAAGCAGGCTGTCTTTCCTCCCAAGTATGCACCCACACACATAAAACCTGCATGTCCAAGCGACAATTCACCAAGGAAACCAACCACTACGCTAAGCGATACCGTCAACATTACGGCAATCGCAATCTTTTCCAAAAGGTATACGGTCGAAGATGTCAAAGAACCGCTCATTGACATGACGGAAAAAATAACTGTCAAAATTGCAATGACGATATAGTTCGCGTAATGTTTCCACTTGATTCGTTTTACTGCTTTTGCCATTATACCTTCTCCCTTCTAACCTTACCCATAATACCTGTCGGTCTGACGAGAAGTATAAGAATAAGAATCATAAATTCGATTGCATCTGTATATGGCGCAATAGCAGGGATTTTAAACGAAATTGCCTCTACTACACCAAGCAATATACCACCGCACATTGCACCCGGTATAGAACCAATACCGCCGATGACGGCTGCAGTAAATGCCTTGATACCAGGCATTGCTCCCAATGTATTTGAAAGACTTGGCGCCTTCATAAGCATGAAGAAGCCTGCAAATGCCGCCAGTGCAGAACCGATTGCAAATGTAATCATAATAATACCATTCACGTTGATTCCCATAAGTTGTGCGGCACCTCTGTCTTCTGACACTGCAACCATGGCTCTACCTGTTTTTGTTGTTTTTACAAAAAGCGTGAGGGCAATCATGATGACAATCGAGCATACCAGTGTAATAATTGTATAATACGGAATCTTTAATGCTCCTATTTCAAAATTACCCATGTCAGCAATGATTACCATCTTCGGTGCTGTTCCAAAAATCATCTGCGCCGTACTTTGGAGCAGATAACTTACACCAATTGCAGTAATTAATACTGCAAGTGGCGAAGCACCTCGAAGTGGCTTGTATGCTATTTTTTCCACTGTAATTCCGAGCAATACACAAAAGATAACTGCCGCTAAAAGTCCAAGCAATGGATTACCTGCGGTTATCATCGTGACATACAACATATATCCGCCAACCATGATAATATCACCATGAGCAAAATTCAGCATTTTTGCAATACCGTATACCATTGTATATCCCAATGCAATCATTGCATATGTACCGCCGGAACTCAGACCGTTTATCAAAGTTTCAATAATTTCCATAAAGTCTCCTATTTAGTAGCTTCTTTAATTACGTACTTAACTGCACCTTTTTCTACATAA
>JAZNXQ010000175.1:0-5719 GCA_045593945.1 Lachnospiraceae bacterium
ATACAACAGATATTACTCGTATCGCATATGAGCCCTGGCATTATCGCTTTGTCGGCGTTGATGCGGCAAGGGATATTGTTGCAGCGGATGTTTGTTTTGAAAAGTACTTTTTGAATTATTATACTATTCCGGTTGCTGATAGTGTGGAGCCGGAAGGTGTTCAAAGTGTGCCTGTGGTGCAATAAAAATTAATAAAAGGCGTCGGCACGGTATGATGGTCGACGCTTTTTGAATGAGGTATTTTGTATGAAAAAAGTGTTCACACACTATTTAAGACCGCATTATTTTCGGATGAGTATAGGGCTTATAATCAAGTTTATCGGAACAATCATGGATTTGTTTATTCCGTATATTCTTGCGCATATTATCGATAATGTTATACCTACGGGCAGGACGGCATCCATAGTGTTTTGGGGAAGTATAATGCTTGTGTGCGCTATACTTGCGGTGAGTTTTAATATTATAGCGAATCAGAAAGCGGCGAGAGTTGCAAGAGACACGACGGAGGTAATACGTCATGATTTGTTTTCTCGAATTATGAATCTGTCTAATAAACAGACGGATTATTTTACAAAACCGTCGCTTATTTCGAGACTTACGAGTGACACCTATAATGTACATCAGATGGTCGGCATGATGCAGAGACTCGGTGTTCGTGCGCCTATTTTGCTTGTGGGTGGAATTATTGTTACGCTTACGCTTGATCCGGCACTTGCACTTGTTTTGGTGTCTGTAATACCTTTTATCGGTGTTATTATGATATTTATATCTAAAAAGGCAATACCGATGTATATGAAGGTACAGCAGACAGTTGATGATATGGTAAGAATGGTACGTGAAGATTCAGCCGGAATCAGAGTTATCAAGGCGCTTTCAAAGGGCGAGTACGAGAAAAAGAAGTTCGCAGATATTAACGAAGAAGTTGTTTTGAAGGAGAAAAAGGCAGGAATTACAATGGCACTCATGAATCCTGCAGTTAATATTTTGCTTAATTTCGGACTTGTTCTTGTTATAGTTGTCGGCGCATATCGTGTAAATTCGGGACTTACGTCCGTAGGTAAAATCTTAGCGTTTACAACATATTTTACGATTATTTCACAGGCTATGATGGCAATATCGAGAATGTTTATAATTCTGTCGAAGGCCAATGCGTCTGCCAAGCGAATAGTTGAGATTGTTGACAGCGAAGAGGATTTGCTTCCGATTATTCTTGAAGAGTATGAGGGAGAGGATTATATTGTGTTTGACAATGTATCATTCTCATACGATAAGATAGAGAATAATCTTACGGATATATCATTTAAACTTAAAAAAGGTGAGACGCTTGGAATTATCGGTTCAACAGGTTCGGGTAAGACAACGCTCATTCAGCTTCTTATGCGCTTTTATGATGTAGACGAAGGTAATATCTACATCGGCGGAGAGAATATTAAGTCGATGGATATGGAGAGTTTGAGAAAACTTTTTGGTGTAGCTTTTCAGAATGATACAATTTTCGAAGATTCGATATATGAGAATATCAGACTCGGCAGAGATTTGACGGATGAGGATATAAGAAAGGCCATCGAGTATGCCTGTGCAACGGAGTTTGTTGCAGAGAAGGAGGATGGAGAAGAGGGACTTCTTAATATTAGAGGTGCTAATCTTAGCGGAGGTCAGAAGCAAAGAATTCTTATTGCAAGAGCGCTTGCGGCACATCCGCAGATTCTTGTACTTGACGATTCTTCAAGCGCGCTTGATTACAAGACGGACGCAACCTTAAGAAGTAATATCAAGAAGCATTTTGATGATACGACGCTTATAATAATTGCACAGCGTATAAGTTCGATTATGAATGCAGACCATATCATGGTTTTGGAGGATGGCGAATGCATCGGTTACGGTACTCATGAAGAGTTGCTTGAAAACTGTGAAACATATCGTGAAATCAGTATTTCACAGTTGGGAGGTGACGTGTAATGAAAGGCGTAGATGTAAGAGCTAATTCGTATGCAAGCAAGACGCGTGTCGTAGACGATGGCAAAAATGTTAATCGTAAGGGTACGCTTGTCAGACTTGTAAAATACATGATGACCTATAAATACTTGCTTTTGCTGGCACTTCTTTTGACAATAGGAAGTAACCTTCTTGCACTTGTGGGACCGAAGCTTTCCGGACAGGCAATCGGTGTAATAGAAGCGGATGTTTTAAATGTTGATATTCCGAAAGTGCTTTATTATGCGGCACTTATGGTTGTGTTTTATCTTTCCTCTGCCGTGCTGTCATACCTGCTTAATATTTTGATGATACATATAAGCAGAAAAGTAGTATACAGAATGCGTAAAGACGTGTTTGACAAGCTTATGGCGATGCCTGTGGGATATTTTGATACGCATCAGTCAGGAGATATTATTAGTAAAATATCTTACGATATCGATACGATTAACACGTCACTTTCCAATGACGTTATTCAGGTGCTTGCAAGCTTTATAACTGTTGTCGGTTCACTTGCAATGATGATATCTATATCGCCGCAGCTTGTGCTCATATTTGTATTTACTGTGCCGTTATCAATGGTGCTTACCAAGAAGATAACAGGCATGACCAGGCCGCTTTTCAGGAAACGTTCTGCAAAGCTTGGTGAGCTTAACGGCTTTGTTGAAGAGCAGATATCGGGACAGAAGACAATAAAAGCGTACAATCAGGAAATTAATACAATCGACAAGTTTGACGCTAAGAATAAAGAGGCGGTTGACGCTTATTATAAGGCTGATTATTACGGAAGCGTTGTCGGACCTACGGTCAATTTTATAAATAACCTTTCGCTTACTTTAGTAGGCGTATTTGGTGCAATTTTATATCTTAAAAAGATAATGTTAATCGGAGATATTTCTTCATTTGTGCTTTATTCTAGAAAGTTTTCGGGACCGATTAACGAGACGGCAAATCTTATGAGCGAGTTTCAGTCTGCACTTGCGGCGGCAGAGAGAGTATTCAATCTTATGGATGAACTTGAAGAGACTGCTGATACAAAGGATGCAATTGAACTTACAGATGTAGAGGGAGCTGTTGAATTCTCGGAAGTAAGTTTCGGGTATACACGAGAGAAGAGGATTATCAATAATTTTAATTTGCAGGTTGAACCGGGGAAAATGATTGCCATTGTCGGCAAGACCGGCGCAGGTAAAACAACGCTTATCAACCTTCTTATGCGTTTTTATGATGTTGATGCGGGTGAGATAGCGGTAGATGGTAATAACATTAATGAGGTGACAAGAAAGAGCCTCAGAAAGTCTTATGCGATGGTTTTGCAGGATACATGGCTTTTTCACGGAACTATCTTTGAAAATATTGCGTATGGCAAAGAAAATGCTACAATGGAAGATGTGGTGAGGGTTGCAAAGGCTGCAAAGATTGATGGTTTTATAAGACGTCTGCCGGAAGGTTACAACACGATTTTAAGTGATGATGGAACCAATATCTCAAAAGGGCAGAAGCAGCTTATGACAATAGCAAGAGCCATGCTTCTTGATGCAAATATGCTGATTCTTGATGAGGCAACATCAAATGTTGATACAAGAACTGAGATTCAGATTCAACAGGCAATGCGTAAACTTATGGAGAATAAAACCTGTTTTGTAATTGCACATCGTCTTTCGACAATACGTAATGCAGACAGGATTCTTGTCGTTGACAGCGGAGAAGTTGTTGAACAGGGAACTCATGACGAACTCATGAAAAAGGGTGGATTTTATTACAATCTCTATCGTGCACAGTTTGATTAAAAAGAGCCCGGCTTAGAAAGGAACAAAAATGGACTTTAAGAAAGGTATAAAGGACGGAATGCCGATTGCAATAGGATATCTGTCGGTATCCTTCGGTTTTGGACTTATGGTAGTAAGCGAAGGGTTTTCCGTGCTTGTCGCAACTATAATTTCAATGACAAACTTAACATCGGCAGGACAGGTTGCAGGTCTTGCAGTAATTGCCGCAAGCGGTACATATGCGGAAATTGCACTTACACAGCTAGTGATTAATCTTAGGTATGCGCTTATGAGTATTTCGCTTTCACAGAAGCTTGATAAGAGTTTTACAACATTTCACAGGTTTACAACATCTTTTGGCATGACCGATGAAATATTTGCGGTTGCTTCTTCAAAGCCTGTAGATATCAACAGGAATTATATGTACGGCCTGATTACGATGCCTTTTATTGGTTGGACAGGCGGTACAATAATGGGCGCAGTAGCAGGTAATATTTTGCCGACAGACCTTAAATCGGCACTTGGAATAGCGATTTACGGTATGTTTCTTGCAATTATTCTGCCTGTGGCAAGGGAAAGCATAGGCGTGCTTGTTGCTGTTGTTATTGCGGCAACCATAAGTTGTATTATAAGATTTGTGCCGGTGTTTGACTTTATTACAAGTGGTTTTTCAATCATAATTTGCGCGGTAATTGCGGCAGGTCTTGCGGCAGTCTTTTTCCCGGTAAAAGAAGAGGAGGCGGCATAAATGACACTTAAAATAATAGGTTATGTGGCAGTTATGGCAGGTGTCACATATTTAATCAGAATGCTGCCGTTTGTTATATTCCGCAAAAAAATTAAGTCACAGTTTATCAGAAGCTTTTTATATTATGTTCCGTACAGTGTGCTCGGAGCGATGACGATACCTGAGATTTTTTATTCGACAGGAGACAGGATATCGGCAACGGCAGGCTTTGTTGTGGGTGCAATACTTGCGCTTAAGAAGAAATCTTTGATTGTAGTTGCGCTTGGAGCGTGTGTTGCGGCGTATGTCGCGATTCTCATATGTTAACCGGGAATCGGGCAGAATGAAATTTGTAAAAAATATTTGAGACAGGTGGTGCGTAAGTTATGGCAAAAGACAACAAAATAAAGACCAATGCGATGCGTATTCTCGATAAAAACAAAATAAATTATGAGGTCAACACATATGAATGCGATGAGTTTATAGATGGTGTAACAATTGCAGATATGCTCGGACAACCGTATGAACAGAGTTTTAAGACACTTGTTACAAGAGGTAAGAGCAATGAATACTTTGTATTTGTTTTGCCTATACATCTTGAACTTGATCTCAAAAAAGCGGCAAAGGCAGTCGGAGAGAAGTCTATAGAAATGATTCATGTCAAAGAATTAAAAGATCTTACGGGCTATATCCGCGGAGGCTGTACTTCAATCGGTATGAAAAAACAGTTTAAAACGGTGGTACATGAAAGTGCATTGGATTTTGAGAAAATAATAATCAGTGCAGGATGTATCGGTGCACAGATTATTCTTGCACCTAAGGATTTACAGAAGGTTACGAGGGCAGAGTTTAAAGATATTGTGATGGAATAATAGGTCTTTAATGTAAGAAGTTTGGGCTGTAAAATATAAAATTAAAAAAATAGAAAAAAATTAAAAAAAGTGCTTGCATTTTTTAAAAAAGTATAGTAATATACTCAAGTACGGCTCGTTGGTCAAGCGGTTAAGACGCCGCCCTCTCACGGCGGAAACAGGGGTTCGATTCCCCTACGAGCTGCTAACTGTTTGAAATTTAATTTAAAAACAGCCCAACCCGAGAAGAGTTCCAGAACTTGCAAATAGCTTGTTTTGGGATTTTTTTTCTTGTTCAATAAATTATATAATAGCAAATTTGAGAAGTAAAAGTTTGACAATAAAGAAGAAAAATAAGAAGTGCATAACAAAAGTTGAACTAAAAGATAATAAATGAT
>JAZNXQ010000176.1:0-6741 GCA_045593945.1 Lachnospiraceae bacterium
TTATCTTATACACAACATGGGTAAACTGCGTTGTCAGAACTGTAAGCGTAAACAAAATAATCGGAACACAAAAAACCAGCCCAACCTTTCTGGTTCTTATTTCACTCACATGCACCTTATAATCTGCATACAATACCCAAACAAACGGCAATAACGCATTTAATATAAAATATATACAATTTCCAATAATATTAATCATGCGCGCACCACAAAAGAGCTTGCCGTCAACAAGAAAAATAACAGCCTCTAATATCGATTGGAACAGTAATATATTTACCATAAGCATAAAAAGCTTCTCATCCATTAGTCTGTTTTTTCTGTTGTGTCTCGCCTGCACATTCAGCATACTTAATAGAATCACACTGGCACCATCTGCCACCAATATCTCCGGTAACTGTATCATTGTTTCTTCACCTATACTATTTACCTTCCACACAAATAATTACTTCTTCTAAATTATATCTTATCCATTTTACACTTTCAACAAAAACATCACCAAAAAACTGTTTACTTCCTCAAAAGCCATTGCATTTCCATCATATTTTAAGTTATTATATATATATATAACTAAAAAGGATATTCTATATGGACGATTTCAAATCACAATATGAACAAGAATTAAAATTACAGGAAATTAATTCAAACAAGCATATTTTAAAAGGGTTTATCTGGTTTTTGTCTGCGCTCGGACTTGTATGGCTGCTTACAATTACCGGTTTTTTTGACGTGAACAAATACTTGGTTACAATTGCCTTTTTCGCAACATTAATAATGTTTATACCTCCTCTGTGTATATTCTTCAAAGGCGATTTATCTAATCCCAAGCTCAAATACTATTTTCTTTCTCTTATCTGCGTTGTTTCGGCAGTTATCATTTCCGTACTGACCGTTCATGCAGTATTACTGTATGTTATACCTTTGTTGTATGCCATCCAATACAGAAAAAGCAGAATAATCTGGTTTGTATATCTAATAAATACTTTCACTATGCTTATAAGTTCCATTATAGGTTTTTACTATGGAATTTGCGACTTAAACATCCTGCTTGAAAGTCAACATGTAAGAGCCTGGTATTTAGAACTTCTTGCCGACGGTTCATTCAAAATTCCTTTTAACGAAAAACCTTTATTTATTATTGTAGTCTTTGAAGTATTTCCCCGTAGTATAATTCTTTTTGTTTTTTCTATTATGATGCATTATACCGTAAGCAGCAGCAACCGAGATGCGTTTAAAATTGCACAACTTACTTATCTCAAAGAAACCGATACGCGAACAAAAGCCTTCAATAAAAATAAATACGAAGAAATGCTTGTTGAATATTATCCCAAGATAGACCGTGTAGCCGTCATGTTTTGGGATATGAACGATTTAAAGCGCATCAATGACTTACATGGCCATGCCACGGGCGATAAAGCCATTGACAAATTATGCAGTATCCTACATGACTACGCAAGTCCCAGATGTCGCATTTACAGAATCGGTGGCGATGAATTTGTTATGATAATCGACAATCCCAAGCTCAATGAAGCAGAAAATATTATTGCAACGGCAAAAGAAAAAATCGAACTAGCCAACAAACATGAACAAATCAAATTATCAAGCGCTGTAGGACTTGCATACGGACGCGGAGACAGCATTGACGGAGTCATAGCCAAAGCAGATGCCCGCATGTACAAAGACAAGAAAAAATGTAAGGAGAATATTGTACAATGATTATTCTTATTATTTTCGCGATTCTCCTTTTACTGTTTATTGCATTGCTGTTTTTTTCATACCGCATGGTATTCATGCACCCCTTTAAGATTCGTCCGAACGCAAGGCAAATACCTGAAAGCAACTTATACAAGGACCATATAAGCACCATGCTAAAAGGTGTTGAAGAAACAGAAATATTTTCTTATAAACCGTTGGAGATTTTATCGCATGATGGTTATCGTCTTTACGGAAAACTCTATATCCAAAAAGCAAATGCGCCACTTTTCATCTTTTTCCACGGTTATCACGGTGTGGCTGCCTGGGATGGTTACGGAACCTTTAGATTCTGCAAAGAACACAACTATAACATCCTCTTGGTCGATATGCGTGCACACGGCAAAAGCGAAGGCGATATTACTTTCGGAATCAAAGAACGATATGATTGTAAGAAGTGGGTACAATATGCGCTTGAATTACTCGGCAACAACACAGACATTATTCTGTCCGGTGTTTCTATGGGAGCCGCAACTATAACAATGGCATCCGCACTCGACTTACCCGCTAATGTTAAGGCAATCATATCTGACTGTTGTTTTTCTGAACCGTCTGCCATAATAAAAGAGACTATCAAAAGCATGAAGTTGCCACCAACACCTACATATGCAATATTAAAACTCGGAGCACGATTATTTGGAAAATTCAACCCCGAAGAGTCATCTCCTCTTTTAGCGGTACAAAACATAACTCTTCCAGTATTATTCATTCACGGAAGCGAAGATTCTATTGTACCGATTGAGATGTGCAACACACTGTATAAGAATTGCATCTCTCCAAAAGAACAATTCATTATCAATGGTGCAGATCATGCAAATTGCGCATTGGTTAATTTTGAAGCTTATAAAAAGGCCGTAATAAAGTTTATAGAAAATGTATTATAAACAAAAATTGTCATTATAAAAAAGCCGGTGTCAACACACCGGCTTTAAACTACATATTTTCATTTCTCTAATAATACGTCTGATACTTTTCTCTGTCAGAAAATAACGTTTCGAAAGCTCTTCCGCCTTTGCTCCCGCAAGATACTCATTAAAAATCTCCTGATTCCTGACGCTCAACTCCTCTTTAATACTTGTGCCGGTTCCCCATTCCCGCCTGCTCTCTGCTTTACGCGGAATATATATATTCTGACCATCCACATACTGTTGTATCAGCTCAATCACCTCAGCAGGTAAAACATTCTCAATCTTCTTACGACCCATATTCTACCTCCCGATATTTTGTTGTTGTGCATACTTCTGTAAAGTCTGCGTTCCTTGTTGCAACCTCGTACTTCGTTGATACTTCTTCCTTCGTCTTCATGTTACTTCCTCCTGGTAGTTATATTTGCATATCTTGCCAAGTCGGTCTGGTTTTGCTGGATTTTGCCAGTCAAATACCGAAGGTAAAATATTAAGTTTGCCCCGCACCTGGAAGGTGCGGACCTAAATAATAACACGAAGTTGCAGCAATGTCAATAAGCAATGGGAACATGTTTTTTTGAAGAAATATGCACTTCTATGTCCTTTAACGTTTAATACTTTCGATATTCTCTAAAGTCATATTCATATATGGAACTTCAATCTTTTCTGCGCCTTCCAAGCAAACAGCCAGCCAGTGATTAAAATGAGCCGTGCACGAACTCGCGGCATAGCCGCTCGTGCGCGGGCTTCGCCCTTTTGTATTAAGCAGACTTCGAAATTGCTCCGCAATCCCTCAGGCGCGTTGCGCCTTCGTAAACGCAAAAAAATTCCCAGAAGCAAGTAAACTTGCCCTGGGAATTATATTTGCGTTTATTCAGTCCGCTTAATCGCGACTATTCAATAATAGTAGCAACCTTACCTGAACCAACTGTTCTACCACCCTCACGGATAGCGAAACCAAGACCCTGCTCCATAGCGATAGGATGAATCAATTCGATTGTCATCTCTACGTTATCGCCAGGCATACACATCTCTGTGCCTTCGGGTAAGTTGATAACACCTGTAACGTCAGTTGTTCTGAAATAGAACTGAGGTCTGTAGTTGTTGAAGAAAGGTGTATGACGTCCACCTTCGTCTTTTGACAATACGTAAACCTGAGCTGTGAATTTCTTGTGGCACTTGATGCTGCCGGGCTTACAAAGAACCTGTCCTCTTTCGATTTCTGTTCTCTGAACACCACGAAGAAGTGCACCGATGTTATCACCAGCCTGAGCCTCGTCAAGAAGCTTACGGAACATCTCGATACCTGTTACAACTACCTTACGTGTCTCTTCCTTAATACCAACGATTTCAACTTCCTCTGATACATGAAGAACACCACGCTCTACTCTACCTGTAGCAACTGTACCACGACCTGTGATTGAGAAAACGTCCTCAACAGGCATGATGAAAGGCTTATCACTGTCTCTCTGAGGATCCGGAATCCATGTATCAACAGCATCCATAAGCTCAAGAATCTTGTCGCCCCATGAGCAGTTAGGATCGTTAAGAGCCTGTAAAGCTGAACCCTGGATAACAGGTGTGTCATCGCCCGGGAACTCGTACTCGTTAAGTAACTCTCTGATTTCCATCTCTACTAACTCAAGTAACTCAGGATCATCAACCATATCACACTTGTTCATGAATACAACGATGTAAGGAACACCTACCTGACGTGAAAGAAGGATGTGCTCTTTTGTCTGAGCCATAACACCGTCTGTAGCAGCAACAACGAGGATAGCACCATCCATCTGAGCAGCACCTGTGATCATGTTCTTAACGTAGTCAGCATGACCGGGGCAGTCAACGTGTGCATAGTGTCTGTTGTTTGTCTCGTACTCTACGTGTGCTGTAGAAATTGTGATACCACGCTCTCTCTCTTCGGGAGCCTTATCGATATTCTCGAATGCAACAGCTTCACCTGTACCAAGTCTTACGTTCAAAGTCTTTGTAATAGCAGCTGTTAATGTTGTCTTACCATGGTCAACGTGTCCGATTGTACCAATGTTACAATGGGGTTTGTTTCTCTCAAATTTAGCTTTAGCCATTTCTAAAGTCCTCCTTAAAAATTATATATATACCCTATATTCGGGCATTGCTAGGCTATCTTTAATTATATTTCATAACAAATATATTTTCAAGCCTAATTTTGATTTTAGATTAAATAATTAATTATTTTGCTCTTGAAGCAACAACCTTTTCCTGAATTGACTTCGGAACGGGCTCGTACTTCTCAAAGAACATTGAGTAGTTACCACGACCCTGTGTCTTAGAACGAAGGTCTGTTGAGTAACCAAACATCTCTGACAACGGAACGAAAGCTCTTACGATCTTACCGCCACCGAGGTCATCCATACCTTCGATACGTCCACGACGTGAGTTGATATCACCGATGATATCACCCATATACTCTTCGGGCATTGTTACTTCAACCTTCATAATCGGCTCGAGAAGAACAGCACCTGCCTTAGCCATAGCATCCTTGAATGCTAATGAACCGGCAATCTTGAATGCCATTTCACTTGAGTCAACTTCGTGGTATGAACCGTCATATACGTTAGCGTAAACACCAAGTACAGGGAAACCAGCGATGATACCTGCTTTAGAAGCCTCTTCAATACCGTCACCAACTGCAGGGATGTATTCCTTCGGAATAGCACCACCAACAACTGTTGATTCGAACTTGAATGTCTCTTCACCGTTGGGATCCATCGGCTCAAACTTAACTTTACAGTGACCGTACTGTCCACGACCACCTGACTGCTTAGCGTACTTACTGTCAACTTCAACAGCCTTTGTAAATGTCTCTTTGTATGCAACCTGAGGTGCACCAACATTTGCCTCAACCTTGAACTCACGAAGAAGTCTGTCTACGATGATTTCCAAGTGAAGCTCGCCCATACCGGCGATAATTGTCTGACCTGTCTCCTGGTCAGTATGAGCACGGAATGTAGGATCTTCTTCTGCAAGTTTTGCAAGAGCCTCACCCATCTTGCCCTGTCCTGCTTTTGTCTTAGGCTCGATAGCGAGCTCGATAACGGGTTCAGGGAATTCCATGGACTCTAAGATTACGGGATGCTGCTCGTCACAGATTGTATCACCTGTAGTAGTAAGCTTGAAACCTACTGCTGCAGCGATATCGCCTGAGTAAACCTTGTCAAGCTCTGCTCTCTTGTTAGCATGCATCTGTAAGATACGTCCAACACGCTCTTTTTTATTCTTAGTAGCATTTAATACGTAAGAACCTGAATTAATTGTACCTGAATATACACGGAAGTAAGCAAGCTTACCTACGAACGGGTCAGTCATAATCTTGAATGCAAGAGCTGAGAAAGGCTCATCATCTGATGAATGTCTCTCAACTTCGTTACCGTCAGCGTCAACACCCTTAATAGCAGGGATGTCAAGCGGTGAAGGCATGAACTCGATTACTGCATCAAGTAACTTCTGAACGCCTTTGTTTCTGTATGCTGTACCACAGCAAACAGGAACTGCTGTACATTCACATGTACCTTTTCTAAGTGCTGCCTTTAACTGATCTACAGAAGGCTCTTCACCCTCTAAGTACATCATCATTAACTCGTCATCCAATTCGCAGATTTTCTCTACTAATTCTGTACGATATAATTCAGCATCATCTTTCATATCATCAGGAATATCAACGATTGAAATATCATCGCCCTTATCATCGTTGTAGATGTATGCTTTCATTTCAAACAAATCGATAATTCCCTTGAATTCGTCTTCTTTACCGATAGGCAACTGAAGACAAATAGCGTTTTTACCTAATCTTGTACGGATCTGATCAACAGCGCCGTAGAAATTAGCACCTAAAATGTCCATCTTATTGATGAAAGCCATTCTGGGTACGTTGTATGTGTCAGCCTGACGCCATACATTTTCAGACTGCGGCTCAACACCACCCTTTGCACAGAATACACCAACAGCACCGTCAAGTACACGTAAGGAACGCTCTACTTCTACGGTAAAGTCAACGTGACCCGGAGTATCAATGATATTGATACGGTGCTCTAATGCGCCTGCTTTG
>JAZNXQ010000177.1:0-8871 GCA_045593945.1 Lachnospiraceae bacterium
AATTTTTTACAATCTGCGCCCCCGCCAATCGGCTAGTTTTAAATTCCAAGGGTGCATCAGCTTATATAATAATCATTCACACAGTTTCCTGCACCACCCCTGAGTCGGAAAAAGGGTGGGAATTCGGAAGTTTTTCTGATATCGGGTGGGGAATTGGGTAGTTGAGATAATTTGAAAGGATACAGAATGATGAAAAAATTTATTGCAGTAACTGCAAGTTTTATAATTATGATTACTTGTTTTTTTGGTTGCACACACCAAAACACTCCGAGTCCCAAGAATCCAGTCACGCTTACCATGTGGCATGTTTATGGCAGTCAGACCACATCTCCGTTAAACACGGTTATAGATGAGTTTAACCGAACTGTCGGTAAAGACAACGGCATTACAATTAATGTGGCGTCTGTCACAAGCTCCTCTGCAATTGACAAAGCCCTGTCTTCGGCAGCAGGCGGCGAGCCCGGAGCGGCTGATTTGCCCGATTTATTTACTGCATATCCCCGTGTTGTGGAAATTATCGGCGAGGAAAATCTCCTCATCTGGAATGATTATTTTACAGACGAAGAGCTTTCTGAGTTTAATGACGAATTTTTATCCGAAGGATACTTTGGTAGCGAACTGCTTATGCTCCCTATTGCGAAATCAACGGAAGCACTTTTCATAAACAAAACATTGTTTGACCGTTTTAGTTCAGATGCCAATGTTTCCGTTGACAGCCTTTCTTCTTTTGACGGCCTTTTTGAAGTTGCACGCACATATTATGACCGGACCGGCGGACAGAATTTTATTCAGTTGAATGATTACTACAACTATGCATATATCGGCATGAAATCATATGGCAGTGAGTTTGTCAGAAACAATCAGCTTAATCTTCAGGACGAAGCTTTTGAACGTGTTTGGACACCCTTAGCCCAAACTGCAATCCATGGCGGAATATGTTTGGATGACGGATATGCCGCTGCCAAATGGAAGACAATTGACATAATCTCCAACATAGGTTCAACCGCAGATGTATTATATCAGCCCGAAGAAGTGTTTTACCCGGACAATACAACGGAACCCATTACTACATTGGCACTGCCCTACCCTGTTTTTACTAACGATTTTTCAGGTGTCGTTTACCGCGGTGGCGGACTCTTCGCCATTAAAAACGATAATGAAATCAAGAACCGGGCAGCCTACATATTTGCCAAGTGGCTTACAGAAAATGAGCACAATCTTAACTTTGTAACTCAGGCAGGTTATCTGCCCGTTACCGATGATGCTCTGGACTCTTTATTTAATGATATCAGCATTGTTGAAAATACCAATTATCATAGTGTTTATACAGCAGTCGATAAAATGAACCGGGATTATTCTTTTTATCCGCTCCCCCTTTACAACGGAGCTTCCGAGACCCAAAACGACTTTGAGAATAATGTTAAGGCCGTTTTACGGACTGCACATAATCAATATATCAGACGTGTTTCTGACGGTGAAGACCCCAAGCTCGTATTAAATGAGCTCGTAGCATCTTCCCTTGCCGAGCTCAGAAGTCTGTCAGCAAAGTAAGCGAGGACAATGAACTATGAAACCATCAACCGGAGTTAGTATCAAAAAAATCATAGACCAAATCAAGGCAGAAGGCATTTCCATGCGCAGACGTTTCTATGTTTTCATTATATCTGCGATTGCCATTGTTTTGTCCCTGATTCTTCTGCTCTTCAATTTATTTGGTATCATAAATCCTACAAACCGACAGGTAATAGGAATTCTGGATACACAGCTTCAAGCTTATACCGATAACATTGAGGATGACTATAATAAAATAGCTACTCACACAATTTCTTTTTCCAAGCAGTTGGAAAACTCTATTCAGAATTACTTGACCGCAAACAACCTGACGTTTGCAAATTTAAAGAATAATCCCGAAGCACTTGCGGATTTGCAAAATCACTTATACGAGGTCGTATACCTGAATATGCAGCTCGCACCATCAAGCGGAGCCTTTTATATTCTGGATACAACTGTTAACAGCCACTCGGAAACACCTTATTATAACGGTATTTATTTAAAATACATTAACATCTATTCGGAAAATACCGTTAATAACGAAATCTCGCTTTATCGTGGTTCTTACACCACCGGCAAGGAAAATAACCTTTCGTTCCACAGCGGCTGGCAAAACGAAATGCAAACCGATTTTTTCAACAACAGTAATTCGTTGTTCGCGGACAACCCGCACTATATTCTGAGCCCTACCGTTGCAATACCGGATACTTGGGAAAGAGCCAGATATGTGTACGTTCCCGTCCACGATTTAAAAGATAATATAATCGGTATCTGTGGTTTTGAAGTAAGCGATTTATATTTCCAGCTATCCGAAAAAGTAAGTGACGACAAGCTCGGACAACTTATCGGTGCTCTGCTCGATGAAGAAAAGGGCGTGTATTCGGGACAATTTAACTCGAGCAGATATAACACTGCGATCTCAAATATACAGGCTTCAAAGAAAAGAAATATCACTACATTTGACTTCGGTACTGAAAAGTGTGTAGGCAAAACAAAAACCATAAACTTAGGTAACAGCACTTTCACCGTAGCAGTCATGCTCACAGAAGCGCAGTATGACAGCCTACTTGATAAAGGTCAATTGAAAACTGCCGGTGTTATCTTCTTTGTTGTAATATTTGCCTTTATATACTGCATTATAATAAGCAAAAAATACGTCTCGCCCATAATCAAAAGTATTGAACAAATCAAATCAAAAGACGGAACCGGAAACAGTTTGAAAATACGTGAAATAGACGACCTTTTTGCTTTTCTTGAAGAAAAGGATATCCTCTATGAGGAAAAACTGCAAAGCTTGGAGTTCTCCAAGAAAGCGGCCGAAGAAGAAGCACAACATACTAAATTGGCATATGAAAAAGCTCTTGAAGCATACTCCTTAGCCCAAAGCGAAATTCAACAGCTTTCAGACGAACACAAAAAAGAAATTGTTTTGGAAGAATATGAATTCTTTATTTGCAATTTGGGAACTCTCAGTCCTTCCGAATACAGAATATACGAATTATACTTATCAGGCAAAACCGCCAAAGAAATTGTGGATATTTTAGGAATCTCAGAGAACACCTTAAAATATCACAACAAAAATATCTATAGCAAACTTGGCATTTCTTCACGAAAACAATTATTACGGTTTGCTGCTCTAAAACAACATCAGGACAAAATAGGTGGTTCTAATTCTTAAAAAGGGTTGTTGCAAAACATTGCAACAACCCTCATTTTTATTTTAAATTCTACTGTGCTGTCACACGAACAGTCGCTGTCGGATTACCGCTTGCATCCTTGCCGATGCTTACAATCTCAACAGTATATCCAAACTTAGAACCGTCATCCATAAGTCCGTTATGGAAGAACTCCTTGTAACCTTCTACAGTAAACTTATCTCCCTTATAGAACAAGTCTTCTGCAGAAAGACCTTGGTCACCGCTATTCTTTACAGTAAAGGTATTCTTCTTACCTGACTGGATAACCTCAATGTTATAACGTCCCAAACCATCATCCTTGTAGTTGTTAGCAATATGAACCGTACCGATATCATAAACATCTATCTGACCCGGATTAGTCTTAGACTCTATCTCCATCGTACGTTTTTCCATATTAGCATTAACGTGGCTGATTCTGATACCTGTTACATTATCAAGATCGAATTCTTTAGCATCGTACTTATTAACACCATCAGCACTTAACAAATCAATCATGATATATTCACTAAACGGTCCGTCATACTTAGCTCCTGCTGTAGGAATTACTATAACATCATTTGTAAGTGCCAACGAGCCGATTGTAAATTCTTTTGATTCACCGCTCTTAAGTCCTTCAACAACCGTAGGCTCCATCCATCCTACCGCAAGCTTTGAATATGCATTCCAGTCTCCCTTATTATCTGACTGCATATCATAATGGCCCACTGCATTAATTCCCGAATATGTAACATCATAATAATCAATGATACCAAAGTTATGAGTAAACTCATGAATCAATGTATCCGCGCCTTCTTTCTTTAAGAAGCTGTCATTAATCGTCACATATGTATTTACATTAGGGTTATCCGACGTTCCTGCATAATCCCCGTAATAGCTGTGACGGTAGTGAATTGCTCCGCCAAAGCTGATAATATTATATCCATCTCTCTGTGAAACACCTGAATTAATAATAACTATCGAATCCACATATCCGTTGCCATCCTGGTCAAACTTATTCCAATCAAGGTTCGGATATGTCTTTTTAACCCATTCAAGTATCTCGTCACCGTAAGCTTTATCCGGTGCATTAAGCTCTACATCAGCAAAATTCTTGTCACTGTAATACCAGTCCGTCATAAAAGAATTCACCGTAAGTTTGCCGTAAGAAGCGATATCAAAATATTCACTAAGTGAAAACTCCGCATCTTTGCTATCCGAATAGTCCGTAATATTACCGTTTGCATCCATAACACGTCCAATATTCTTGCGATACAATGCCAAAGTCTCGTCATTGGCGTTCGCCTTCTGGTCAGCCCATGCGACAGGAATCACAAGTGTATTATTAACTCCGAGTGCATCCGGGAATCCATACGGTACAAGTTCATTCATAGTCTGTGCACCTGCATAACGCTCAAGCACATCCAGTTCAAGCTTCAAATCATAATCGCCGACTGTGATGTCAAGGGTTGTACCTTTAGCAACCTTGGCAGTTGCCTTATCAAGTATCTTACCGCTTGCATCTCTCAAACTACCTACTTTATAAAAATCACTTGGCACAAACCATATACAATCCGGCTCGCCAATATATGAGCACGGTGTATCAGGTTTTAAAAGCAGATAAAAATTATACACACCTGCCGAAGCATCTGCCATTCCTTCCATATTTTGATTATACAGTTCTCCTTCCAGATAAGCCGTCGTAAAGTCTAAACTCAAATCGACATCTACCATCGCGGTAACCTTCTCGGCAGGATTATATATTACTTCTATACTTGTAACAACAATATTTCCATCGTAATATGAATTTCCTTCAAAACAGATAAAATTAGGCTCATAAACCATTGCTGACAAAAGCCTGTCATTATCATGCATCGCTACCATTCCTGCAAAAGGATATGAATGAATCTGTGACGCCTTATCAACACTCGTTTTCTTTGCAGAATAAGTATATGCGTAAGAAAAATTGAATGCTGCATTACCATCTGTGTATTTTTCGCCGTCTTTGACATGTGCGGTATAAGCAAAAATCTTACCCACCGCATCCAAAGATGTAACTTTACTGTTAGGACGAATTGTTATACCCTCGTCAGTAATATCTATATTCTCAGCCTCAAAACGTACCACTGTTCCGTCACTCATTACCGAATTAAAGAAAGTCGTCGAGCCTTTAACCTTAATGGAACTGCGGTCAATTCCTGCTATAATATCACATCTGAGTGTACCTGCTTCTTCAAGCTTCATTTTCGCAAGTGTTTCCACATCCGGTCCATAACGCAAATTTTGGGGATTTGTCCAATCAATATTGGCATTAGTAACTAATTGTAGAGCATCACTTGACGCACTAAGTTCCGAATAAAGAACCTGTTTTTTATTTGGATCATAATTAATAAGCAATTCTTCAAGTTCCATGGACTCAGTCTGTGTGCTTGGAACTTTAACTCCCAAAAAGCTTGCATTATAATGGTCCACGTTCCATACCATAGTCTTCTCAAATTCAATACCTGCTCCCGAGAATCCGGCTTTAAGCTTGGTCATACTGTCTACGCTTGCCTTATTAGAATAACCGACACCTACATTAATAGCATTACCGTCGCGCTTCGACGTAATCTTTGTTCCCAAAACTTTACCTACATGATCAAGTAAGAAAAGCTTAGAACCCGGCTCCATTATAAGCTGATTCTTTGCAACAGTAATACCGATTCCCTGGAAATGAGCTGTTTTTCCGGCGGGAGTTTTTGCTGTAAAGTTAGTAAATACGCCATCCTGCTTAACTGATACCGAATCAATACTTGCTATAACATCCCATACAACACCTTCCTTACCAAAGTCCAAAACAGCCATCTGATCCTCGGTATTACCTGCCCATGCTGTAGTATACAATGCGAGTTCTCTATATGTATTACCGGTAGGTTCCAGTTGCGAATAAAGAACCTGCTGTACTGTATCATCATAATATATTTCAAGCTTAGTAATACTTAAATCTTCTTTATTTGCAAAATAAGGTTCCATCGCAAAGAAACCGCTTTGCTTCGTATAAACATATTGATATTCTCCTACGCCCATCTCTCCAGACCATAAAAGCGCAACCTGTAAATCTTTTGGACTGTTTACACTTGGGGCATCTGCAAAAACAATTCCGTAATGATACTGGCCTGTTTTTTCTGAATCAATTGCAAAATGTGATATTTCACCGATATAATCAAGCGAAACAAGATATCCCTCCGTTTTCATGGTTATTCCGCTCTCGGAAACAGTAATTCCCGCACCCTGGAAACGTACCTGCTTTCCTGATTCTGTGATAACATTAAAGCTTGTAACATCACCGTTCTTCTTTACAGAAGAAAAATCTATATTTTTCATTACATCAAGTAATATTAGATTCTCGTTCGTATCACCCGGTGTAACATCTCCGCCCGGAATAATATCTCCGCCCGGATTTATCGGTGGTTCTTCATATCCGTTCCACCATGTAGGATATCCCTTAAGAAGTTCTATAGCCTCACTTGCAGGATCCAATTCCGAGAAAAGTACCTGCTTTACATCAGGATTGCAATGTATAAGCAAATTGGTCAGATTTACACTTTTTTCATTATTATCGCTCATTTTCACGGCCAAAAAGCCACTTTGCCCCATAGGCATACTCGCCCACAGCTCTTTCTTTACAGCTATTCCCCATGCAAATGCCGCCTGTAATTCTGACATATTATTCACACTGGGAGCATCTGCATAAGCAATTCCGTACTCAAACCCATTCTCTTCAATATCAGCATTACACTCTACAAGAGATATCTCACCGATATAATCAAGCGAAACCAAAAATGCACCCGGCTCCATTGTTATTCCGTTCTCAGAAACCGTAACATTCTTGCCCTGAAAACGTATCGTCTTGCCTGATTTCAAAACAACATTAAAGTTAGTATAGTCTCCGTCCTGTGCAACCGAAGAAAAATCTATATTCTTCGACACATTAATGGTTACTGCGGCGTCTTTACCATCGTCTTCCTTGCCGTCGTTATTATCATCGTCCCATATTAAACCACCGTGACTTCCTTCTTTACCGTCATCGTCTTTATCTTTGTTTCCCTCACCGCATGCTGCGAATGAGAAAATAAGGACAAAAACCATGAGAATATAAAGCAACCGCCTAAGACTTCTTTTGTTCATATTTTTACCTCCTTATGCCAGTCAAATTGCCTTTTGAATTTACTGTTATTTTACCACGAAAGTATTCTGTTTTCAATAAAAACACAGCTATAGATTCCGGAAATCAGCACTCTTTTTTACACACACCATCAATCCACTCAAACAGCTCTTCCAAATCATAATCCCCGGAGTGCCACATGCCCCACGGATAGAACAACTCACTATCCACTCCCGCTTCCTCAAGCATAGCATTAAGCATAGCCGAAATTGCAAGAGAAGTGTCCCTGTCTATAGCGCCATGACGAATTCTGTAATGCTTCGCCTTTACAGCTTTGTCATCTCTTATATAGCACATCGGATTCATCATCTTGATTTGCTGTGCCTCTGCCATAGGTCCGGCACATTCACTATTCTCGCAGCTAAATCTTGTAAAATGTCTCTCCTTAATATCTGTAGTGCCAAACAGTTCATTTTCCGGTGTTCCCATCGCAATATTGTCAAACGCCGGTGTCTTTTTCATTCTGGTGCGGAATGCCACATATCTGTCAAAATCAATATCCTTTATTCGGTCATTCTCCCAAATGAGCCAAGCAAGTCCCGACAAATCTTCGCCTTTATCAAGTTGCCTGTTAGCTGACTTTATAACAAACGACTTAACGTACTCTTTAAATAAACCGTTACCGTCCGCATCAAGTGTCAATACCTGTCCGTTCTTGCTTTTAAGTTCAAGACTATTCAGATATGCCGGAAACATCTTGGCAAGTTCTGCAGACATCACCTTCTGCTTATCCGTCATATCATTAAGTTCATGCTTAAACTCCCATTCATATGCCATGTCCGCATTATCAAGGTTAGTAATCGGACAATAGCATGATGCCGCAAAAATATCGTCCCGCTCATCTGCTGCACCGATTGCCTTAAGATACGGCTCGTAGTCGGGATGATTGCCTGTCGCACCCATAATTGAAGACAGCGCTCCACCTGCGCTTGTACCGTTGGTAATGATTTTCTCTACATCTCCCGGAATTCTGTCCGCATTATGTCGAAGAAAACGAACAGCTGCCTTCATATCGCACACAACCGCCGGTGCAACACCTATGTATTCTCCTGCTTCATTTGTCATCCCTCTGCCGCGTACTCCCGCCACAGCGACGACATATCCATGTAAAAGCGCCTTAAATATCGTATTGGCCTTACCCTGCCAGTCGACTCCCGGCCTTGTAAGCTTTCCGGGCATATATCCGCCAACAGTGTTCGGCATAAAAATCGGGGCATTATTTATCGAGTATTTGCCTATGCATTTACCCTCGTAATAAGCCTCCGGCACGAAAAGATTTATACGCTGCAATTCTGCATCCGCAGGCTCAGACACATAAGGAATATTCTCAAATGCCCTGAATTTAAGTTCTTCTCCGTCTATCTCAAGAGTTTCCACTGTATACTTATTTTCATCAAATACTAATTCACACATATTATTCCTCCTGCCCGTATACCTTGTATC
>JAZNXQ010000178.1:0-8278 GCA_045593945.1 Lachnospiraceae bacterium
GACTTAATGAAGATTTGACAGAGGCTATTGCACTTGGACATGATCTCGGCCATACACCTTTCGGACATGCAGGTGAGGATGCTCTCAATGAAGCGTGCAAATACGGTTTCAGACATTATGAGCAAAGTGTCCGTATTGCCAAAATTCTTGAGAAAGACGGTGAGGGTCTCAATCTTACGTGGGAGGTTATCGATGGAATCCTTAATCACAGGACAAGCGGTAATCCGTCTACGCTTGAAGGTAAGGTTGTGAGACTTTCGGTTAAGATTGCGTATATTAATCATGATATAGATGATGCTATAAGAGGAACGATTCTCAAGGAAGAAGATTTGCCGAAGAAGTATACAGATATTCTTGGGACAAGCGTTAAAGAACGTCTTGACACGATGATAAGGGATATTGTTAACAATAGTTTTGACAAGCCCGACATTGTTATGTCCAAGGAAGTTGAAGAAGCGATGCTTGGAACACGTAAGTTTATGTTTCAACATGTTTATAAGGACAACATTGCCAAGTATGAAGAGGTTAAAGCCAAGAGTATGCTCAGACAGTTATATGCATATTATCTTGAAAATACAGACAAGCTTCCGGAGGAGTATTTAAGTCTTATTGAGAAGCGCAATGAGCCTGCAGAGCGTGTTGTTTGTGATTATATTGCAGGAATGAGTGACGGATATTCGGTAAGTAAGTTCGAGGAGATATTTGTGCCTAAGGCTTGGAAGTTATAGAGAGGTGTTTTAATATGATGTATTCTGAAGATATTGTTGAAGAGGTACGTTCAAGGAACGACATAGTTGACGTGATATCTTCTTATGTGAATTTAAAAAAGAAAGGCAGTCGTTATTTCGGTCTTTGTCCTTTCCATAATGAAAAATCGGCATCGTTTTGCGTGTCGCCGGATAAACAACTTTATAATTGTTTCGGTTGCGGTGCAGGTGGCAATGTATATACTTTCGTTATGGAGTATGAGAATTATTCTTTCCCTGAAGCGATTAAGTCACTTGCGGACAGGGCGGGAGTTAAGCTTCCTGAGGTTGAACAGTCCGCGGAAGACAAGAAGAAGGCTGATTTTAACGCGCTTCTTTTAGAAATTAACAAAGAGGCCGCTAAGTATTTTTATTATCAGTTAAGGACAGCACGAGGTGAAATCGGTTATAAGTATTTGACAGAGAAAAGACAGCTTAGTGAGGATACAGTTAAGAAGTTCGGACTCGGTTTTTCCAATAAGACAAGCAATGATTTGTATCAGTACCTTAAGAGTAAAGGTTACAGGGATGATGTTCTTAAGGAATCGGGACTTGTTACGATAGACGAGAGAGGTTGCTTTGATAAGTTCTGGAACAGAGTAATGTTTCCGATTATGGATATTCATAACCGTGTAATCGGTTTCGGTGGACGAGTTATGGGGGATGGGGAGCCGAAGTATCTTAACTCTCCCGAGACAAGGATTTTTGATAAGAGCCGCAATCTGTACGGTATGAATATTGCGAGAACATCCAGAAGGCCAAATATTATCGTATGTGAAGGATATTTGGATGTTATTGCACTTCACCAGGCCGGATTTTCCAATGCAGTTGCATCGCTTGGAACGGCATTTACGTCGCAACATGCATCGCTGCTTAAGCGATACACAAATGAAGTACTTCTTACGTATGACAGTGATAATGCAGGTACCAAGGCGGCGCTCAGAGCCATACCTATTCTTAAAGAAGCAGGACTTAGTGCCAAGATTATTCGAATGGCACCATATAAGGACCCTGATGAATTTATTAAGAATCTTGGTGCTGAAGAATTCCAGAAGCGTATTGATGAAGCGGTAAATAGTTTCTTTTTTGAGATAGATGTTCTTAAACGTGATTTCGATATGAATGACCCGGAACAAAAGACAAGATTTCATAATGAGATTGCAAAGAAGCTTCTTGTTTTTGAGGAAGAGATTGAACGCAAGAATTATATGGAAGCCATCGCTAGAGAATATGACATAGATGTTAAAAGTCTTGAGAAGCTTGTTAATACCTATGGTTATAAGAAACTCAGTCAGCCTACAGTTCAAAAGGTGACACCGGTTGACCGCCAGGCTAAGGATGACGGTATCAAGTATGCACAGAGACTTATGCTTACATGGCTTGTTGAAGAGCCCGTGTTGTTTAAGAAGATTGAAGGAATACTTGGGCCGAAGGATTTTACGGAAGAGTTTTACGGTAAAGTTGCAAAAATTTTGTTTGAACAGTATGAAACATCAGGAACGGTTAATCCGGCCAAGATAATAGATTATTTCACTACGGAAGAGGAGCACAAGCAGGCGGCAGCGTTATTTAATGCAAGCATAAGAGAAGAACTGTCTGACTCGGAGAAGGAACGTGCGGTAAATGAGACCGTAAGAAGAATCAAAGCTAACTGGTGCGAAGTCGCAGGCGGCAAGGCTACGGATTTTAATGAACTGATGGAGATATCGCGGATCAAGCAGAGTTTACAGAATCTGCATATTTCGATAAATTAAGGATAAAATAAAAACAAGTTATGAAGGGACGGGGTTTTATGGATGACAATGCAGTAAAATTCAATGAGAAAATGAAAGCATTACTTGAACTTGCTAAGAGCAAGAAGAATATTTTGGAGTATCAGGAAGTTGCTGACTTCTTCGCGGAGCTTGAACTTGATGCGGACAAGTTTGAAAAGATTTTGGAGTTCCTTGAGAAGAATAATGTAGATGTTTTAAGGATTTCTGAAGATGACGATGATGATAATCTGATTATTGAGGATGACGATATTGAGATTGAAGACGATATTGACCTTGAGAAGATTGATTTGTCAGTTCCCGAAGGTGTAAGTCTTGAAGATCCTGTCAGGATGTATTTAAAGGAAATCGGTAAAGTTACACTTCTTAGCAGTGATGAAGAGATTGAACTTGCACAGAGAATGGAACAGGGAGATGAAGATGCTAAGAAGCGTCTTGCAGAAGCTAATCTTCGTCTTGTTGTCAGTATTGCCAAGAGATATGTGGGACGCGGAATGCAGTTCCTTGATTTGATTCAGGAAGGTAATCTCGGACTTATTAAGGCGGTTGAGAAGTTTGATTATCGCAAGGGTTATAAGTTCAGTACTTATGCAACATGGTGGATTCGTCAGGCTATTACAAGAGCTATTGCAGATCAGGCAAGAACAATCAGAATTCCCGTTCATATGGTAGAGACTATTAATAAGCTTATAAGAGTTTCAAGACAGCTTTTACAGGAGCTTGGACGCGAGCCTTCTTCAGAAGAGATTGCGGAAGTTATGGAGCTTCCCGTTGAGAGAGTAAGAGAGATACTTAAGATTTCCCAGGAGCCGGTGTCGCTTGAGACACCTATCGGTGAAGAGGAGGATAGTCATCTCGGAGATTTTATTCAGGATGATAATGTTCCGGTTCCTGCTGATGCCGCAGCTTTTGCTGTTCTTAAAGAAGAGCTTATGAAGGTTCTTGATACTTTGACAGAGAGAGAACAGAAGGTTTTGAGGCTTCGTTTTGGTCTTGATGACGGAAGAGCAAGAACGCTTGAAGAGGTTGGTAAGGAGTTTAACGTTACGAGAGAGCGTATCCGCCAGATTGAAGCGAAGGCACTCCGTAAGCTCAGACATCCGAGCAGAAGCCGTAAGCTTAAAGATTTCCTTGTTTAAAATTATTTAGGAGTTAGAAATGATACAGCTTTCAAAGAGACTTAAGATGGTTGCATCCTTTGTTACAAAAGGTAAACGTGTAGCAGATGTTGGCACGGATCACGGATATGTTCCGATTTATCTGGTACAGACGGGACATGTGCCATATGCGATTGCCATGGATATTAACAAGGGACCGCTTGGTCATGCCAAAGAAAATATTGCAAAATATAATCTTCAAAACAGCATAGAAACAAGACTTTCCAACGGCCTTTATGAATATAATAAAGGTGATGCACAGTCTATTGTTATAGCCGGAATGGGCGGCAATCTTATGGTTCAGATATTGTCAGAAGCATATGATAAATGGAAGGATGATACGGAGCTTGTTTTATCGCCGCATTCTGAACCGGAACTTGTTCGTAAATATCTTGCCGAACATGGAATGAAGATTGAAGAAGAATGTATGCTTGTTGATGATGATAAGTATTATGTTGTAATGCGTGCCGTAAAAGGGAACTCTGTTTACGATACAGATACACATTACAGATACGGAAAGCTTTTACTCGAGAGAAACGACGAGGTTTTATATGCTTATCTTAAAAAAGAATCTGCTAAGATGGAGCGCATAGAAGAGTCGCTTAAGAATTCTTTATCTGAGAATGCAGGCGGTCGCATGAAAGAACTTGCAAAAGAACAGAAGATTTTGGCTGATGCATTGTCGTATTTTAAATAAGCCTGTGCGGGAGGTATGTTATGGCAAATACATATAAAGTTATGATTGGTATGGATATTAAGGAATATCCGGAGGGAATTACGTTTAAAGAAATTGCAAAAGAATATCAGAAGAATTATGAGAATGATATTGTTCTTGTAAGACAGGATGACAAGTTGCAGGAACTTCATAAGACACTTAAGAAAAATTGTAGAATTTCTTTTATAACTACTGCAGATAAAGCCGGTAATCTGTCATACAAAAGAAGCGCAACACATCTTATGCTTAAAGCGATTTATGATGTTCTTGGCAGTGATAATATAGAAAAGGTTTCGATTCTTTTTTCTATGAGTAAAGGTTATTTTTGCAGAATAAAGGCGCTTATGGATTCCATGCCTGAATTTCTTGCGGCTGTTGATGCCAGAATGAAAGAACTTATTGAACTGGATTTACCTATTTCAAAGGTATCCGTTAACACGGATGATGCCGTATCGCTTTTCAGAATTCGCAAAATGTACGATAAAGAGCGACTTTTTAAATACAGGAGAGTATCCAAGGTCAATGTATATAAGATTGACGGATATGAAGATTATTATTACGGCTATATGCTTCCGTCTACGGGATATATTAAGTATTATGAGCTTATTCCTTACGAGGATGGTTTTGTAATACAGCTTCCGCTTCAGGAAGCACCGAAGGAGATTCCGCCGTTTGTTCCGCAGAAGAAGCTTTTTGATGTTTTGAGTGAGGCGAAGGAACTTGGAGAAAGCCTTAATCTTGAGACTGTTGCAGATTTAAATGATACGATTGTATCAGGTAAAATCAGTGATATGATTCTTGTTCAGGAGGCGCTCCAAGAGAAGAAAATCGGTGAGATTGCCCAGAAGATTGCAGAGAATCCGGACAAAAAGATTGTCATGATTGCGGGACCGTCGTCTTCAGGTAAGACAACTTTTTCTCACAGACTTGCAATTCAACTTATGGCGTGCGGACTTAAACCGCATACAGTTCCGGTTGATGATTATTTTATTGATAGGGATAAGTGCCCGCTTGATGTTTATGGTAAGCCGGATTTTGAGAGTCTTGTTGCCATAGATGTAGACTTATTTAACCGCGATATGCAGATGCTTCTTGCGGGAGAAGAGGTAAGTCTTCCTACATATAATTTTAAAACCGGCAAAAGAGAGTACAGGGGCAGATATTTAAGACTTGGTAAGGGTGATTTGCTTATTATTGAAGGTATTCATTGCCTGAATGATGCATTGTCATATTCTTTGCCGAAGGAAAATAAGTTTAAGATATATATAAGTGCGTTAACACAGCTTAATATTGATGAGCATAACCGTATACCATCAACAGATGGTCGTCTTATAAGAAGAATGGTAAGGGATGCAAGAACGCGCGGAATTACGGCAAAGGGAACTATAGCAATGTGGGATTCTGTAAGGCGTGGTGAAGAGAAAAATATCTTTCCATATCAGGAAGAGGCAGATGTAATGTTTAATTCTGCACTTATCTATGAACTTGCAGTTTTGAAACAGTATGCGGAGCCTATACTTTTCGGTATCAGGCGTGATGAGCCTGAGTATGAAGAGGCCAAGCGATTGCTCAAATTCCTGGATTATTTTATAGGTATAAGTAATGACAATATACCGGTTAATTCCATATTGAGAGAGTTTATCGGAGGCAGTTATTTTAATGTTTAAATTTATTTTTAGAAATAAATTTTTGATATGCTCTTTAAAAAAAATGGTACTTATGATATAATACATATTACACTATTCAGAGCGAATTGTTGTACTTATAATCTGCATGGGGGTTTTCTATGTTTGATTTCAATTTTAACTGGAAGCCGGAGATGGAAATCGGTATTGAGTCTATAGATGAGCAGCATAAGGAGTTATTCAGAATTGCAAGAAGTATCGAGCAACTTCTTATTACCAAATGTATCGGGGCGGATCCCAAGCTCCTTTTGGAGATAGTTTGTGAACTTAGAGAGTATGTGTCCTATAATAATTACCTTGAAGAGGCACTTATGGCAAAGGCGCAGTATTCGGGATATTTATCGCATATACAGCAGCATTGGGAATTTGAGAAGATGGTTGCGCTTATTGATTGTAAGGTTTTGGGTGAGTCACCATACGAGGTTTTATCTACGGTTAAAGAGAAGATACAGGATTGGGTTTTTGCGCATATTTTGATTGAAGACAAGAAGATGAGCAAAGAACTCAAGCGCAAGGGAATAACAGAATGATAGAATAACTAAAGGTATCCGTTTTTGGATACCTTTTTTGTTATTTCTTTTTGGTTGAAACAAGGGATGCAAGTTTTCGGATTGAGTTTACGCGGGCTTTTTCAGAAGGTGTCATGTTTTGTGTCAGTATATCTATAATCAGGTCAGTTTCGCTGTTTGAAAAAGCTACACCCATAGAACTTGCTTTTTGTGAAGCTGCCATAAAATACGGAAGTAGTTCATTGGTGTTTTTTGTGCCGGCTTGAGAAAGTATTTCGCCGAGAATTTGCATTTTTTGTGGGTTAATGTCCTTTAAAAGCGGGTTAGAGGTTAAGTCTTCAATATTCATTTTATACTCCTTTTTTAGATATTAATCATTGCTGAATACATATCAAACATTTCCTGCTGCTCGGGGGAAAGATTACTTTTTAAAACGTTTAAAACCGAGCTGTTTGGTGAGGTGTCTCCTGAATCGTTTTTTTCGGAAACATCGCAGGATGCAACGCTTTCTTTGAAAAACAGAATTGTTTTTATAGTATTAAGAGTAGATAAAAAAGTATCAATCTTTTCACGTTCTGACTGGGAACAGTATTTGCGGACGGTTTGTAAAAAGTCTTCATTTTCGCCTGAAGGTTTTTTGCAAATACTACATATACCGAGAGAATCGGGATGGAGATTTTTTGCCAAGCGGATAGTTTTTGAGAGCTCTATATATTTAACGTATATTGATAGGAAACGCTGTTCGCGTGGATTTACAAAGGGTATTGCTGCTTTAATGACCTGGATACGGGAATCGCATATAACAGAATCGAATTCCGTAAGTTCTTTTGAGGGTTGTTCCATGTTATGCTCCGATGTTTTTTGTTTAATATATGTCAGCAAAATATAAAGTATTACATATATTGTTATAAACAAAAATAAGGTAAGGTGAGAGCATGTCAGTAGAATGGTATCCTGAAGAAAATGCATTGTATGAAATTGATGAAGAATGTATGAGGGCAAAACAGGGAGAAAAAACTGAAAAGGAAGAACCTGTTTTGAATTATTTTACATTGTTGTTATGTTTTTATTACGTATGAATTACGGCAGCGGGTATCCGCTGCCGTTATGATGCTTTCAGAAGATATTAGCAGAAGCAACCGTTGCCGCCGCCACAGCAGGAGAGAAGAAGAAGGATAATAATGATATCGCATCCGCAACCGCCGTTGTTTGAAGAAAGGAATGAGCCACCGCCACATCCGCCGCATCCGCCACAGCAGAATAAAAGGATGAGAATGAGCCAAATGTTATTGTTGTTGTTTGACTCGCAAGCACAGTTTGTGCCGCAGTTTGTTGCTGTTAAATCACTCATGTTTAAAGCCTCCATGTTTGGAAATGTTATTTACAGTTTATTAATATGAGAGGGTGCTTGTATTGTTTACAGTCTGAAAATCAATATTTTAAAAATATAAAGGAGACAGGTTATGAAAGTAGCAGATATGCATTGTGATACCGTGGGAGAACTTATAAAGGATACGTCAGAGAATACATTTTTGAAAAACAATCTTCATATTGATCTTGATAAATTGAAAAAAGGAGATTATATCCTTCAGAATTTTGCGATGTTTGTAAATATGAAGGATTATCCTGACTGTTACGAAAGATGTATTGAAATGATAAAATATTGGAGCCTGCTTAAGAAGAAATATTCCTCG
>JAZNXQ010000179.1:0-2838 GCA_045593945.1 Lachnospiraceae bacterium
GTGTATCTGTATTCGGAAGAATCCAGACCACATACTATAAGAGTGGCACCGGCTCGGGTGGTATGGTAAATGTAACCAAGGTAACAGGTATTCTTGACGCATTACAGGAATCGGACAAGGTGAGCGTCAATGAAAAACTTCTTGCTGTTTATAAAGAGTGGGAAAAGGGGTTACAGCTGATAAAAGAAATGCCGCTTTGCGAGTTTAAGGATATGGCACAGTATTGCTATACACTTTTTAAAGCATCATACAACCAGATTTGTTTTTACATTGGGCGAAACAGTTCAAATGATATACAAAAGCTCAGAGAAATCGTAAAAGACGAAATGAAACTGGCAATCAGCGCGTATGAAATTATGCTGAGAAATAGTGCTGTAGGTTATGAAGCGGCAAATCATTATTATGTAACAAGAACAAATTTAACAGAAAAGATAGTTCAGTGTAATTATCTTCTGGAAAATAATGCATAAGGAGGAGACTAAGCTTGAAAGATGCAGAAATTAAGGTAAACAAAAACTTAAGAAAGAGGAAGATAATAAAAACCTGTCAGGTATATTCCCTTGGAATAATTCCGCTGATACTTATATTTATCTTCAACTACATACCAATGTTCGGTATTATAATCGCATTTAAGGATTATAAATACAGTGACGGTATCTTCGGAAGCAGATGGGTAGGCTTTGATAACTTTGAGCTTTTCGTAAGGTCAAAGGACTTTGCACTGCTTGTTCGTAACACGGTAGGCTTAAATGCGCTGTTTATAGTAGCAGGCGTAATTGCGGCACTTCTTTTGGCAATACTTTTATATGAGCTTACAAGCAGACTTTCAACAAAGATATTCCAGACGATATTGATTACTCCCAACTTTTTATCGTGGGTAGTAGTAGCATATATGGGATATGCAATACTTCACCCTATGCACGGAACCTTAAACGGACTTATCGGAAAATTCGGAATAGCACCTGTTGACTGGTATTCAACACCGGGAGCATGGCCCTTTATATTGCTTGTGGCATCGGTATGGAAGCACTTTGGTATGGACTCGGTAATATACTATGCGGCATTGATGGGAATAGACACAAGTTTATTTGAGGTTGCAAAGATAGAAGGTGCAACCTGGTGGCAGAAGGTAAGATATGTAATACTTCCATCACTTACATCACTTATCACAATACTTACAATATTAAAAATCGGCGGAATCTTCAGAGCAGACTTCGGACTTTTTTATCAGCTTACAAGAAACGTAGGAAAGCTTTACGAGGTAACCGACGTAATGGATACATACATATTCAGAACAATGAGAGAATTGGGAGATATGAGTATATCCTCAGCGGCAGGACTTTTACAGTCGGTTGTAGGCTTTATCTTAGTTATGACAACAAATGCAGTGGTTAAGAAGCTTGATCCCGACCGTGCATTATTCTAAAAGAGAGGAGAAGAAACAATGGTAGCATTTAAAACAGTAAAACAAATATTACTTCACATAGTATTTATAGCATTATGTCTTTTGGTTCTGTATCCTTTTCTTCTTGTGGTTTCGGTATCCCTTTCAAATGAAAAAGAGCTTGTGGAATACGGATATCAGTTAATACCAAAATCAATTGACTTATCAGCATACAAATTCGTGTTTGCAAATCCTAAGCAGGTAATAGATGCATATAAGATAACAGCACTGTTTTCGGTACTTTATATGGCACTCAGTGTATTTTTGATGGCAGGACTTGCATACCTTCTGTCAAAGAGAGGATTAAAGGGAAGAAGATTTATATCACTTTATATTTACTTTACAACACTTTTCTCAGGTGGTCTTGTACCAAGCTACATATTAAATACACAGTATTTACATTTAGACGATACACTCTGGATTTACATATTGCCCGGTCTTGTATCAGCATGGTATGTATTTATGATGAGAACCTTCTTCCAGGAAATACCCTATGAGATAACAGAATCGGCAACAATAGACGGAGCAAACGAATATGTAATCTTCTTTAAGATGATACTCCCGTTATCAAAGCCTGTGCTTGCAGCGGTAGCACTGTTTATGTTCCTTGCAAAATGGAACGACTGGAACACATCAATGCTCTATATAAATAAGGAAGAACTTATAAGTTTACAGTATCTCTTACAGAGAATAATGGAAAACTTAAGAATATTACAGGAAAATGCAATGGATATGGGCTTTAACATAAATGCCTCCGAGCTTCCGTCGGAATCAGCAAGAATGGCAATGGCAATAGTAGTTGCAGGCCCTGCACTTATAATTTTCCCATTCTTCCAGAAGTATTTTGTTAAAGGTTTAACGGTAGGTTCTGTCAAAGGTTAAGCTTGTTATTTTTCCCCAACTTGAGATTATTTTTCTCCATTGCGTATACACGATACGCGGCAGTCGAAAAATAACTCAATTTGAGAAAAAATTCCTGCGCTTACAAGACTACGGACGGTTAAAATTCTCCAACTAAAAACATAGCCAACATAAGGCAAATATTAACATTGTATCAAACTTACAAAATTGGTATTATTAAATAGGTAACAAACAAATTTACATATATAAAAATTAAGGAGGAAAAAATTATGAAAAAGTTAGTAGCATTACTTCTCGTATTACTTATGACAGTGTCATTGGTAGCATGCGGGGGAGGAGAAAAGACAAAATCAAACGGAGACGTAACAGTTGTTTGGTATGTTCCCGGTGACAAACAGGCAGATGTTGACCTTATCAATGAGGCAGCAAGCAAAATTACAATGGAAAAGCTTGGCGTAAAGCTTGAGCTTCAGTTTATTGACAATGCGGCGTACACCCAGAGAATGAATATGAATTTTGCAAGCGGTAACGAT
>JAZNXQ010000180.1:0-10630 GCA_045593945.1 Lachnospiraceae bacterium
CTTCTCCATATATTCGCTCATATCAATTCTAACGATATTCTGCTCATTATCAAACATCTGCTCGGCAAGTGCCTTCGCAAGCTCAGTCTTACCTACGCCTGTCGGACCGAGAAACATAAATGAACCAATCGGCTTGTTCGGATTCTTAATGCCTGCCTTGGAACGCATAATAGCTTCCGCAACCTTACTTACAGCTTCGTCCTGACCTATAACTCTCTTATGAAGCTCGTCGGCAAGGTGAAGTGTCTTGTTGCGCTCACTCTCTGTAAGCTTGGCAATCGGTATTCCTGTCCATCTGGAAATAATTTTGGCAATCTCTTCGTCTGTTACACTTTCATGCAAAAGTGCGTCATCACGCTTCTCTGCTGCCTTCTCCTCTGCAAGCGCAAGCTCTTTTTCAAGTGCGGGGAGCTTACCGTACTGAAGCTCTGCTGCTTTATTTAAGTCATAATGCTGCTGTGCAATCTGGATTTCTTTGTTAATGTTCTCAATATCCTCACGAAGCTTCTGTACCTTCTCAACCGCGCTTTTCTCATTAACCCACTGTGCCTTACCTGCCGTAAGCTTCTCCTTAAGCTCAGAAAGCTCTGCCTGAAGAGCCTCAAGACGTTCCTGACTTAATTTGTCTGTCTCCTTCTTAAGTGCCGCCTCTTCAATCTCAAGCTGCATAACTCTTCTTGACAATTCATCGAGCTCCGCAGGCATTGAATCAAGCTCGGTCTTAATCATGGCACATGCCTCATCCACAAGATCAATCGCCTTATCAGGCAAAAATCTGTCTGAAATATATCTACTTGAGAGCGTCGCCGCGCTTACAAGCGCAGAATCGGTAATCTTAACTCCGTGGAATACCTCATATCTTTCCTTAATACCACGTAAAATCGAAATGGTATCCTCAACTGTCGGCTCATCCACCATAACCGGTTGGAATCTTCTCTCAAGAGCTGCATCCTTCTCGATATACTGTCTGTACTCATCAAGGGTGGTGGCACCGATACAATGAAGCTCACCCCTTGCAAGCATGGGCTTTAACATATTACCGGCATCCATCGCACCGTCCGTCTTACCCGCACCGACAATAAGATGAAGCTCATCTACAAAAAGAATGATTTCTCCGTCGCTTCCTCGTACCTCATCAAGCACTGCCTTAAGACGTTCCTCGAACTCACCACGATACTTTGCACCTGCAACGAGCGCACCCATATCAAGTGAAAAAATCTTCTTGTTCTTAAGTCCTTCCGGCACGTCTCCACGCACAATACGCTGTGCAAGCCCCTCTACAACCGCAGTCTTACCTACACCGGGCTCACCAATAAGCACGGGATTATTCTTGGTCTTTCTCGATAAAATTCTGATAACATTACGTATCTCGGAATCACGTCCGATGACCGGATCAAGCTTCTGTGCTCTTGCTTTCTCGACAAGGTCCTGTCCGTATTTCTCAAGAGTATCGTAAGTAGCCTCGGGATTATCCCCTGTGACCCTCTGATTGCCTCTTACGGTCGAAAGAGCCTGTAAAAATCTCTCTCTTGTAATTGCGTATTCGCGGAATATTTCCTTAACCTCTTTGTTCGAAGCCTTAAGCATCGACAGGAAAAGATGTTCCACCGATACATATTCATCTCCCATCTGCTTCGCCTCATCCTCGGCACCAAGAAGTACCTTATTAAGTGCTGCACTCATGTAAATCTGCCCACCGGACACCTTCACTCTCTTCTTAAGAGCTTCATCCACACGCTTCACAAAATAATCCTTTGAAATCTCCATCTTCTCCACAAGTCTAAGGATAAGACTCTCGGAAATCGTAAGAAGACTATAAAGTAAATGCTCCTGATCCACCTCCTGATTGCCGTAATCATATGCAATCTTCTCACAGTTATTAACTGCCTCAATAGACTTCTTTGTAAACTTACTTATATTCATCAAAATCTCCCCTTTCAGATTGAATGGTTTTGTTTGTTCTATAACTACTATAACACATATAATTATTTTTGCAAGTCCTTTTTTTATTTTATGAAGTTTTGAGGAAGGTATTTCAGGCAATTACTAATTATATAGTTTGCTCCGATGTACAAGGATAAGAATTCTTACGTATTCCTAAAATATAGAATGATTATATTTACGCAACCGCCTCAAATGTGCCATCGTGGCACAGATGAGGCTTACACGGACATCGTGTCCGTGTATTGCTGTCATAGATAGGAATACTTGAATTCTAATCCCTTCCCAAAGTCGCAAACTATATAATTAGTAATTACCTGAAATACCTTCCTCAAAACGCTAAAATAATCCATACACAAAATAATAGAGTAACATTTAAATTAATGTCTCTCTAACGCTTGACAAAGAGCCCTAAAAAAAGCTTACCTGTAAATACGCAGGTAAGCTCTCATTAGTAAACTATATAATTGTCTGTATCTTACATGACTTCTCCTTGGAAAGGTCAATGTACTCTTCCCCTACTTTAACCACGGGTCTTGAAAGATTAAAGTTATTAATCATAATAACCTCTCCTTCTCTACCATCGCTAAGTCTGACCGCACTATGGTTATAGGTATTAGCAATATTCTTTAAAAATGTCATGATATAAGGTGCCTCAAAAAGATACAAGCCATTATTCTCAAATTCTGCAATTACCTCAAACGGGCAAATTGAATCCCTGTAAACACGCTCGGCTGTCATTGCATCATATACGTCTGCAATTGCAACAATCTTGGCAAGCTTAGGAATCTTATCTCCTGTAAGTCCTGACGGATAACCGCTACCGTCACAACGCTCATGATGATTAAGTGCAACCTCACAGATTCTCTCATCCATCTTCGCGTTAGAAAGTAATGTATATCCCTTAAGAGCATGTGTCTTCATGGTCTCATACTCTTTATCAGTAAGCTTGTACGGCTTATTAAGGATGGTATCCGGAATCTCTGTCTTGCCGATATCATGAAGAAGACCTGCAACCGCCAAAATCTCAAGTTCTTCCTTCGGAAGCTTAAGCCAACGACCAAGCATAATTGAAACTATGGAAACATTAACGGAGTGCGTAAATACAGTATCTGACATCTCTCGCATATTATGGAACATGTCCATAAGACCATACTTACCTTCGCGCTTTGCAAAAAGCATCATCTCATTACGAACAATATCCTGAAGGTCATCCTGCTTAAGGCCACCTACAATAACCTTACCCATAATCTCATCGAGTTCCTTGGTAACTACGGTAAAGTCCTTCCTGAAATCTTTATATTCTTCGCTCTTTTTAACAAGTTCGGACAAATGAGCATCTTCTTCATTTTCTATGCTTGCACCTTCAGTAACCTCAACAATATTAACTGCAGGTACCGAGTAAAAGCGAAACTTTGCTATAATACGTTCCGATACAATCGTGTTCTTCGGAACAAGCAACTGATCAGTCATGGAATAAACATCATCTGCCAATATCATACCGGCAGCTAAATCATTTGTTTTAACGCGTCTTTTTGCCACTGTAGGCGCACCCCCATTAAAGAAATACATTTCTGATAATAACATTTTATACTTTTATCGACATAAAATCAAGTTTTTTGAATATTACACAGTGAATTTTAGTGCTTATATACTATATTTTCGCATTATTCTGAAAGAAAAACTGCCGCATCCAAAGGATACGGCAGAAAATATCTTTATTTACATATTCTTAATGCGCTCAATCGCAGCCAAAGTATTCTCGTAGCTTCCGAAAGCAGTCAGTCTGAAATAACCTTCACCGCTCGGTCCGAAGCCTGAACCCGGTGTTCCTACGATATTAACCTTCTCAAGAAGATAATCAAAGAATTCCCATGAAGTCATCTTGTCAGGTGTCTTAAGCCAGATATAAGGAGCGTTAACTCCACCAAACACTGTAAAGCCTGCATCTTTAAGACCTTCCCTGATAACCTTGGCATTGTTCATATAGTAAGCAATCTGCTCCTTTGTCTGAGCCTTGCCTGCCTCTGAATAAACAGCCTCACCTGCTCTCTGGATAATGTACGGAGCACCGTTAAACTTGGTTCCGTGTCTTCTTGCCCATAATGCATTAAGAGACACATCGCCACACTTAAGCTCCTTCGGAACTACTGTAAAACCAAGTCTTGTTCCTGTAAAGCCTGCATTCTTAGAAAAGCTTCTAAGCTCAATTGCACAAGCCTTCGCACCCTCGCACTCATAAATTGTATGCGGTACATTTTCTTCTGAAATATATGCTTCATAAGCAGCATCGTAAATAATAACTGCACCTACCTTAAGAGCATAGTCAACCCACTTCTGAAGCTCATCCTTGGTAATTGTTGAACCCGTAGGATTGTTCGGGAAGCAAAGATAAATCATATCCGGTGTTTCCTTCGGAAGCTCAGGTGCAAAGTTATTCTCTGCTGTACAAGGCATATAAATTACATTGCTCCACTTCTCCTGAGCTGCTATGTACTCACCTGTTCTTCCTTCCATAGCGTTAGAGTCAACATATACAGGATATACAGGATCACAAACTGCGATTCTGTTATTCTTACCGAAAATCTCTCCAATATTGCCTGAATCACTCTTAGCTCCGTCACTTACAAAAATCTCGTCAACTGCAATATCAACGCCTCTTGCATTATAATCGTTCTTAACAATTGCACTTCTTAAAAACTCATATCCGAGATCAGGTGCATATCCATGAAAAGTAGCGGCATTTCCCATCTCATCAACTGCTTTATGCATAGCCTCAATTATGGCAGGTGCAAGCGGCAATGTAACATCACCGATACCAAGACGGATAACTTTCTTGTCAGGGTTAGCTGCCATAAAAGCATTTACTTTCTTGCCGATAGTAGAAAACAAATAACTACCCGGTAACTTTAAATAATTCTCATTAATCTGGAACATCTTAAATCTCCTCTCTATGTACACCTATTTGTGTACAGCAATCGTATTTATCATAACTGTACACTAAATTTTTGTCAATATTTTATAGCAAAAAGTCATCCGCCCCGTAAACTCGCAAGTTACGGAGCGGACAACTAAATTACAATATTATGTGCTATAAAGGAAATTGTAATATCACCTTAAAGAGGTCACCGTCTACATTTAATGTAAATGTTCCTCCGAGCAAATCCACAAGACTTTTGGCAATTGAAAGGCCAAGCCCACTACCCTCTGTATTTCTGGAGCTGTCGCCTCGTACAAAGCGTTCCATAAGCTCGTCACCGGAAATATTGAGTTCATACTTTGAAATATTACGGAAAACAAAAACCGCTTCTTTCGACATCGCCTGAAGTTCAATATAAACTCGCGTATCCGGCATTGAATATTTGCAGATGTTTCCGAGCAGATTATCAAACACTCTCCACAAAAGTCTTCCGTCAGTCATAATTGTAATCGGTTCTTCCGGTATACGAACTATAGGTGTAAGACCCGCCTCATATATACGTTCTTCATACTCACCGACTGCCTGTGAAAGCAACATCCCAAGCTCAGTCTCCTGCTTATCCACAGAGATGTTGCCTGTTGAAGCCTTTGAAGCTTCAACCAAATCTTCGGTAAGCTTTTTCAAGCGATTTGACTGTCTGTCAAGTACCTCAAGATATTCCTGCGCTTTTTCATTATCAAGTTCTTCTTTTTTGAGCAAATCAACATAATTAATGATAGAAGTAAGAGGTGTCTTTATATCATGGGAAACATTCGTAATAAGCTCAGTTTTAAGATGCTCACTCTTCATCTTCTCGTCAACAGCCTTGCTAAGTCCGCCACCAATACTATTAAGAGTTTCCGCATGCTTCTTAATATCCCACTGCATATATTTTGTGTCGATTTTATAATTGATGTCTCCGGCCGCAAGCTTTTCTGCCGCAATTCTGACTTTCTTAAAGTTTATAAGCACAATTGCAAGTGCACCTGCAATCAACATCTTAGCCAAAAGCCATATAAGTACAAGCCCAAACAACCCGGTTGTCAAATACGAGTTAAACATAAAAAGAATTTCAAAAAGCGTCATTCCCGCATACACTATACCGACCTTCCAGAGAACATCGATATTTTTAAATGCAATAATTATATATTTCCATGCAATTTTGATTCCTTTTAACAAGAGCTTGCATACTTTAACAATTAGTGTATTGCTAAAAAGCGTGCCAAGCTTTACACGAGTTGCAAAAGTCATGCATACTGCTAGTGTAAGCAAGCCTTCCGCACTTAACAAAAGCACTGTCACCACTATATCAACCGGCAAATAATACGACGAATTATAGTATAAATACTCGTCAAGCATTTCTATCCCAAAAACAAAAATTATCACTGATGCTAAAAGAAAAACATCAAACGGTATCTTATCAAAAAAATTCTCAGTTACTTCTTCTTTGCCTTTTCTGTGACCTGCACTGCACATGAGGAACACAAACAAAAGAATCTCAAGCACAATACTTCCCACAAGTATGAAAATCAACGCATATTTACTGTTATCTGCTAAATCACCTAATTTTTCGGCATAATAAAACTCATCCTTAGCAGTCATGTCGGCTCTTACATATGCCTCAAAAATATAGTCTGAAAAGTATTTATCCACACGAATTGAACCTATATACTCATCATTACTGTAGACATATGTTCCACGTTCACCTGTTTTAAAAATTTCCTTGCCGGACATGTCCTTTATAATACAATAGTAGTTCGTATTTTCGGCACTGTACTCTTCTTCGTACTTTTTAATCTGTTGCTCATAATAATATGCTTTATCCTCATCTGACATATTAATCGCTGTAAGCCAATTTCGCACTACTCCGCAAAGTTCTCCGTTCTTGCTATATATAATATCATCAAACAAATTTTCCTTCAAAGAAGCATTATTATTGGTATAAACGCCTTCTTCATATAGCATCACTATACCGCAAATGCTACCCACCGTAACCCATGCAGATATTACAAAAAGAATTATTGCAATTGTTTTTGCAAGTATGCTTCTCTTAATCTTCCTCATCCGCTACTCTCTCCCTTTCTCCATCTTATAGCCCTGCCCCCAAACAACCTTTAGGTATTTTGGCTCCGCAGGATTTATTTCTATCTTTTCCCTCAAATGTCTGATATGCACCGCAACAGTACTCTCCGCACCAAATGCAGTGTCCTTCCAAACCTTACTGTAAATTGTTTGCGGTGAAAATACTGTTCCCGGATTCTCCATGAAAAGCTTAAGTATCTCGTATTCCGTCGGTGTTAAATTTACAGGATTACCGTCCGTTGTCACGGTCTTAGCCTTGTCATCAAGCTCAATTCTGCCAATTCGAAGAATATCTTCCTTTACCTGCCCCGCACCAAGCTGCATATATCGGCGAAGCTGCGATTTAACCCTTGCAATCATCTCAACCGGGTTAAATGGCTTGGTTATGTAATCATCTGCGCCGACTGTAAGACCAAGCACTTTATCCATATCCTCACTCTTTGCTGTAAGAAGTATTACCGGAACGTTTGAAATCTCCCTTATTTTAACCATTGCGGTAAGACCATCCATCTGCGGCATCATAATATCCATGAGCACAAGGTGAACTTCATTGTTCTTAATAGCCTCTATTGCCTCAAGTCCGTTATAAGCTTCAAGGGTTGTGAAGCCTTCGGCAGTAAGATATATTTTTAAAGCTGATACAATGTCTTTCTCATCATCACATATCAATATGTTATACATAAAAACTCTCCTCTTTACGTAAAGTGCTTAAGCATACGTTTATTATGCATTTTTTTGTTTTAAAATACAAGTAGGGAAAGTTTTAAGAAATTATTAAGGTCTGCCACGAACAAAGCCGTGCCAGGGGCATGACGCAAAGCGTCATGCCCCTGTGGGACTGCGCCCCATAAGGGTAAAAAAATAAACAGGCGTGAAAGAACATTAATGCTCTTTCCCACCTGTTCATCTTTTTACCCTTGCACGGCTTTATTCTATCTCAAATTCCCTGTTAATCGCCCAACGTATCTGAGCAAACATTTCGTCGTTATATTGAAGTTCACCATTATCCACCATGAGTGCTGCTCCGTAGATAAGTGAACGCACAATATATATCTTACGTTTCATAACATCCTCGGGCATATTAACCTGCATACAGTACTTCTTGATTATAACGCCCGAAGAACTGCTGAGTCTTAATCTTTCCCTCTGGAACTCCTTGGGCATGTTAACATCTTTTAACATTATTATCGAGCGAAACTGCGGATTATCGATTAAGAACTTAATATATGCCATACAAATATCTATGATAAGTTCTTTAAGATCAGGTCCTGCATTGTCAGATATCTCTCTCTGAATAATATACCATTCATGGTTGATATACTGGACAATTGACATTATAAAATCATTCTTATCCACAAAATGCTTATACGGTGCAGCACATGACACACCACACCTGGATGCTACGCGGCGCATCGAAAAATTCTGAATACCCTGTTCTTCTATCTCTTCAATTCCTGCAAGAATCAGTTTCTGCTTAACGGAGGTTCGTTTACCGGTCTCCATTATGTATCACTTTTCCTTCCTACTATTATCGTTCAGTTCCTACGAAAAACAATGCTATTGTGCCGGGACCGGAATGTGTACCGATAACCGGACCGATGAAATTAATCTTTATATCCTCAACACCGACTTCTTCAGTAATCTTATCAGCAAGATACTTAGCCTCGTCATAACAATCACCATGGCTGATAAATGCTACACTCTTGTCAGTTATAGTCTCTTTTATTACCTTGAGCAAACCGTTGATTGACGCCTTACGTCCACGCACCTTCTCTACCGGCACGAGACGGCCTTCATTATCAACATGCAATACCGGCTTAATGTTAAGAATTGTACCAAATGTCGCTGCAACAGCAGAAACACGACCACCGCGTTTAAGATGATTAAGATCATCTACCGTAAACCAGTGAGCAATATTGAGCTTAATGTTCTCTACATATTCAGCAACTTCTTCAATTGAAGCGCCTTCTGCCTTCTTCTTTGCCGCAAGGTAAACGATAAGTCCCTGTCCCATAGATGCACACAAAGTATCAATTGTAATAATCTTACGCTCGGGATATTTTTCCTGAAGCTCTTCAACTGCTATTACACTTGAATTATAAGTTGCGCTTAAGCCTGATGAAAATCCAAGGCACAAAACATCTCTGCCTTCTTTAAGATACGGCTCCATAGCATTAGTAAAATCATATACATTAGGAGCAGAGGTCTTACCAAGAGAACCATTGCGAAGTAACTCGTAATAATCCTTGAAGCTTATCTCTCTCTCATCAAGATAGTTAACGTATACTTTATCATTAATCAATACGGATAACTCAACAACATCAAGGTCGAGTTCCTCTACTAAAGCTGGTGTTAAATCACAACATGAATCGGTAATAATCTTAAAATTTTCCATAACTTCTCCCATACTATATTAAAAATTAGGGTTAGCAATGCTAACCCCTCTTCTAGAATATCATGTCAAAATTTTGTTGTCAATGTTTTTACCTTTAAGTTTCCGCATTTTACGGGAAATTATAAACTTTTCTCAAGGTATTCTATGGCTTCTTTGTATCCTTCAAAGCCTTTGCCGTATATAGTCTTCACAGCCACATCGGACACGTAAGAAATCTGTCTGTACGCTTCACGTTTTGAAATATCTGAAAGGTGTACCTCAACTGCCGGAATTCCGACTGCCTTTATGGCATCGGGAATTGCAATACTCGTATGTGTGTATGCGGCAGGATTTATGACAATGGCGTCTTCTTTCTTATATGCCTGCTGGATTCTGTCTACAATTGCACCTTCGTGATTAGACTGGAAAAAGTCAACCTCTATACCTTTTTCCTCACAGATATCACCAATATATTCAAGAAGGCTTGCGTATGTCTCCTTGCCGTAAATGTCGGGCTCACGAATACCTAGCATATTAAGATTAGGTCCGTTAATAACAAGTAATTTCATCTAAAGTACCTCCTGTATCTTTGCAACAACCTCATCGATTATCACGTTACTTACTTTGTAATCACTCCATGAATTATAAGCGTCGATTCGCTCGTTATATATATCCTGCAAAGGTCTGCTTAAGGAAAGTGGTCTGCCCTTTGTGCCAAGCTCAGAAAGCTCTCTTTCAACAAAAATTACAACTGCATTCTGGCGAAGCGGATGTTTATTGTCCGCCACGGTAACGACACCTCCGCCCGTTGAAATAACCTGACCTTTTTCCTTGCAAATATCTGCCACAACCTCTGCCTCTATCCTTCTGAATTCCTTCTCGCCCTGCTTGGCAAAAATCTCGGGTATACTCTTTCCTGCGCGTTCTACAATTACTTCATCCAAATCTACGAACTTTTTGCCAAGCTTTTCGGCAAGAATTTTGCCGATAGTGGATTTGCCGCAACCAGGCATTCCGATAAGCACAACATTCATAACATCTTTTCTTATTTCGGCTGTTATCTCTTCAATCACAGAATCATCTATCCTAATATCGCGGAATATCTCGCTTGCTTTCTTTGCCTGCGCCACAAGCATCAAAAGCCCGTCCATATGCGGAATGTTATGCTCCTCTGCCTCTAACATAAGTGCCGTCTTAAGCGGATTAAATATAAGGTCAAATACTGCCTCACACTTAGGAAATTCGCTAAGATTTATCGCTTTTTTGCCGACATT
>JAZNXQ010000181.1:0-9014 GCA_045593945.1 Lachnospiraceae bacterium
CGAATTCGCGTAATCGGGAAAAAGCCTGTTCTCACATGAAAATATATACCGACACTTAAAAAGGCTGCAAGCATTAGAGGTCCCCACAGGAATGAGTGCAATAAGGAATTTATTTTAAGAAAGATATTCATAAAATTTTACCGTTAAACTTTTTTGTAAAATATATGAGTTATGACACTTGTATTATTCAAAGACTATGACTTTGGATTGTTAATGCAGGGAACCCTGTTTATTGTTTGTTTCAAATTTCTACTCGCAATGTCGACACTTTTTTTATATTTATTGGCTGTTTCGGTTGACAAAACCTGTTTTGTTATTTATAATTAGGATTGTTGCTAATAACTAATGGGGGTGCCGGATTGAGACCCAAAAACACAACGAATACACGCTATGAAATATTGCAGTGTGCAACAAAGCTTTTCTTAGAAAAGGGCTATACGGATACATATGTTACCGCTATAGCAAAGTCGTTGCAGATAAGCACCGGAAACCTTACTTTCTGGTTTCCTACCAAGGAGCATATCCTTGCGGAACTGGTGCGTGAGCTGTTTGCATTTCAGTGGGAGACAGAGGAGAATGAACCGGATTTGTTATTGGCTTATCTGTTTGAACTTGTACTGATTGCTTCGGTGTGCGAGGAGAATCTAAAAGTAAAGGATTTGATACTGGCTGTATATACCCATTCGATGTCACTTGCGATTGTCCGTGAATATGATACGAAACGGGCACAAAAGATTTTCAGAGCATATTGTGAGGGATGGACACCAACAGACTATGTTTTGGCGGAGAATGTGGCATCCGGTATTGAGCGAGCCATGCTTGTGACGGAGAACACGGAGGGGATCACTTTTGAACAGAGAGTGACAAGTTCTTTAGATGCCATCATGAAGCTGTATGATGTACCGGCAGATGACAGAAAATGCCTGCTTTCCGAAGTCATGGCAATGGATTACCGGAGCAAAGGGAGTCATGTGTTTGAGGAGTTTTGCGGCTTTGTGAGAGAGAAAATATTGGTGAGAACGGAGTTAAAATATAGAGTATAATAAAAAATGGGCTGTGCTTGTGCACGGCCTGTTTTTTGCCCGAAGATTAATGCTTTTGCTGGCGGATAGAAATAATTGACAAAATCTGCCCGCTATGTTAAATTTATATAAATAAATAATGCCCGTGAGGGAGTAATTAGCGTATTGAGAATGCGTGGCAAGTCAACAACACGGCCTTGTGCATGGCTTGTCTTAAATAATGAGACTCATGTATGGATATAATATAATAATCCATAGATGGGCTTTTTTATTTAGAAAACCAAGGAGGAATCAAAAATGGAAATGGCAATTGCAGTATTACTTTTTGTAGTTGGTCTTGTAATCATTATTAAAGGCGGAGATTTCTTCGTAGACGCGGCTTCATGGATGGCAGAGGTGTCTGGTATTCCGAAGCTTATCGTAGGCGCGACCGTAGTAAGTCTTGCAACAACTCTCCCGGAGCTTCTTGTATCGGCAATGGCGGCAGGCAAGGGACAGGTTGATATGGCAATCGGTAATGCAGTAGGAAGCGTTACTGCCAATATCGGTCTTATCATGGCGATATCACTTATTTTTATGCCGTCGGTAATTAAGAGAAAAGATTATATGCTCAAAGGTATTTTGATGCTCGGCGCAACATTTTTACTTATTATTTTCGGAAATGTCAGTGGAGAATTAAAGCTTGTTTGGGGACTTGTTTTTCTTGTTATCTTTGCAGTTAATATTTATGACAATGTTGCAGGTGCAAAGGCTGCAATGAAAGAGGGTAAAGCAGAAGAAACGGAAAAAGAGAAGCCTGACAAGAAGACAATATCAATTAACCTTGTGAAGTTTGTTGTAGGTACAATCGGTATTGTTGTTGGTGCTGATTTGCTTGTTGACCAGGGAACATTTATTGCTAACGAAATCGGTATTCCGGAACGTATTATTTCAGTTACGATTATTGCAATAGGAACTTCACTTCCTGAACTTATCACAACGCTTACAGCGATTGCAAAGAAGCAGTCTTCACTTTCTGTAGGTAATATTATCGGTGCTAACATTATCGATATGACAATGATTCTTCCGGTATGTTCACTTGTTTCGGGAGGTTCACTTCCGATTTCTGAGATGGCGGCAAAGATAGATATTCCGGCAGCTTTGATTGTAGGATTGATTGCAATAGTTCCTACTCTTATTTTGAAGAGGTTCACCAAAATACAGGGTGTAATTCTGTTGATAGTATATGCCGCATATGTTGTTATAACCTCAAGCGGTATAGTTGCATTTTAGTTAAATATTTAACTTTTCAAAAGACTTGTCCGAGGACAAGTCTTTTTGTATAATGAAAGGTAGAAAATTATTTTATAAAGGGGATATGCATATGGAACTTAAAGAAGTTAAAGAACTGCTTGAGAAGTACAATCAGGAGCAGTTGCTTAAGTACTATGATGAACTTAACGAGGCAGAACAGAAGGACTTGCTCAGACAGATTTCGGAGATTGATTTTTCCGTGCTTAAGCTCGTTGAGGAAAAAAATATTGAGCAAAAGCGAGGGGTTATCGAGCCGATTAATGATGTGTATACAATGGAAGACATCGAGAAAAGACAGGATGACTTTTTCAAAATTGGTGCAGATGCAATCCGCAACTGTAAAGTCGGCGCAATTCTTCTTGCCGGCGGTCAGGGAACGAGACTTGGTTCTGACAAGGCGAAGGGAATGTATAACATCGGTATCAATAAGCCTCTTTACATATTTGAAATGCTCATTAAGAATCTTATGGAGGTTGTTAACAAGACAGGTGCATATGTGCCGCTTTTTGTAATGACAAGTGACAAGAATCACGAGGATACGGTAAGCTTTTTTGAAGAGATGAATTACTTCGGATATGATAAGAGCTTTGTGTGGTTTTTCAAGCAGGCAATGGCGGCGTCATGCGACTATGACGGTAAATTCTACCTTGAGGATAAGGGTAAGGTTTCGATGTCTCCCAACGGTAACGGAGGCTGGTTTATTTCACTCGGCAAAGCAGGACTTCTTGATAAGGTTAAGGAGCTTGGCATTGAGTGGTTGAATGTTTTTGCGGTAGATAATGTGCTTCAGAAAATCGCGGACCCGTATTTTGTTGGTGCGGTTATTGATTCCAAGACTGTTTGCGGAGCAAAGGTTGTAAGCAAGGCATTTCCGACAGAAAAGGTCGGTGCACTTTGCCTTGAGGACGGAAGACCTTCAATTGTTGAGTATTATGAGCTTACTGATGAGATGGCGCATGCAAAGGGTGCCGACGGCAAGCTTTTGTATAATTACGGTGTAATTCTTAACTATCTTTTTAATGTAGAAAAATTAATTGAGATTACTAATAAAGAGATGCCGTTGCATATAGTAGAAAAGAAGATTCCGTACATTGAGGCAGACGGTAATTATGTGGCACCTACAGAACCGAACGGCTATAAATTTGAGACACTTGTGCTTGATATGGTACATCTTATGGACAATTGCCTTGCATATGAGGTTGAGCGGAGCAGAGAGTTTGCACCGATTAAGAACAAGACGGGTGTGGACTCTGTCGAAAGCGCAAGGGAATTGCTTTCCAAGAATGGTATTATAGTGGAATAATGTGAAATAATTAACAAAATAGTGAAAAAATTAACGGAATTTGTCAAAAAAATACGAAAATTCCACTTTACTTTTTAGGTGCTTACATCTACAATGATATATAGGAAAATTTGCACGAAAGGAAGGTATAAAAATGGGTTTGGCAACATTTAAAGGCGGTATCCACCCTTATGACGGTAAGGATATTTCTAAGGAAAGACCGATTAAGACGATATTGCCTAAGGATGAACTTGTATTTCTTATGTCCCAGCACATCGGTGCACCGGCTACCCCTACGGTAAAGCCCGGTGACAAGGTTTTGATGGGTCAGATTATAGGAGAGGCATCTGCTTTTATTTCTGCTAATGTTATTTCTTCCGTATCAGGTACGGTTAAAGCGATAGAGCCGCGTCTTGCTGTAAGCGGTGACATGGTTAATGCAGTAATAGTTGAGAATGATCACGAGTATACACCGGTAGAGGGTTTTGGCAATAAGCGTGATTATAGAAGACTTACAAAGCAGCAGATAAGAGAGATTATTAAAGGAGCAGGTATTGTCGGAATGGGCGGTGCAGGCTTCCCGACGCATGTTAAGATGACACCGAAGGATGATGATGCAATTTCTCATGTTATTATTAACGGTGCTGAGTGTGAGCCTTATCTTACATCTGACTATAGGATGATGATGGAGGAGCCCGGACGTATTATCGACGGTCTTAAGGTTATTTTAAGTCTTTTTACAAGAGCGAAGGGTATTATTGCTATTGAGGACAATAAGCCGGATGCTATTAAGAAGCTTGAGGATATGGTTAAGAATGAACCCAACATCCAGGTATGTCCTCTTAAGACGAAGTACCCGCAGGGTGGTGAGCGTGCTCTCATCTATGCGGTAACGAAGAAAAAGGTTAATTCTTCAATGCTTCCTGCAGATGTAGGTTGTGTTGTAAGTAATATTGATACTACGGTTGCGATTTCAATGGCGGTAAGTGACAGTATTCCTCTTATGAGAAGAATTGTTACGGTTACGGGAGATGCTATTAAGGAGCCTTGTAACTACAATGTTAAGATTGGTATGAGCTACAGAGAGGTTCTTGAAGAGGCTGGCGGACTTGCTAAGCCTGTAGAGAAGATTGTATCCGGTGGTCCCATGATGGGCATTGCAATGTTCTCTCTTGATGTACCTGTAGCAAAGACTACATCTGCTCTTCTTTGTCTCACTCATGATGAGGCGACGAAGCCGGAGAGCGCATGTATCAGATGCGGACGTTGCGTAACTGTCTGTCCGGGACATATTGTTCCTCAGAAGGCGGCAGCGAGTGCACTTAGTAATAATCTTGAGAACTTTATAAAATACGACGGACTTGAGTGCTGTGAATGTGGTTGCTGTACTTATGTATGTCCTGCTAAGAGAAATCTTACACAGGCACTTAGACAGATGAGAAGAACAGCTCTCGCGAGCCGTAAGAAATAGGAGGTAGGAACTGTGAGCGATATGTATAACGTGTCTACATCACCGCATGTGAGAAGCAGTGCGACAACTCAGAGAATAATGCTTGATGTAGCTATTGCATTGGTTCCTGCAGGAGCCTTTGGTATTTACCGTTTCGGTATTAAAGCGTTGGTACTCATGCTTGTATGTATTGCAGGCTGTGTGCTGACAGAGTATTTGTATGAACTTGTTATGAAGAAGACTGTTACCATTATGGATTGCAGTGCTCTTGTAACAGGTATGCTTCTTGCTTATAACTTACCGGTATCCATGCCTGTTTGGATGGCTCTTATCGGAAGTATATTTGCTATTTTAGTTGTTAAGATGGTATTTGGCGGACTCGGACAGAACTTTATGAATCCGGCACTCGGCGGAAGATGTTTCCTTGTAGCTTCTTTCGGTAGCTATATGAATGATTTCTCTGCAGGTGTTGTTGATGCAGTAAGCAATGCAACGGCAGATGCAGTAAGTGGCGCAACACCTCTTGCAACACTTAAAAACGGCGGAAGCGTTGATGTTATGGAGATGTTTATCGGTAATATCAACGGAACAATCGGTGAGGTGTCCGCGCTTGCTATTTTAATCGGTGCAGGATATTTGTTGCTTCGTCGTGTAATTACACTTAGAATTCCTTTTGCATATATTGCATCATTTGCAGTATTTGTATTGTTGTTTGGCGGCAAGGGCTTTGATATTGAGTTCCTTGGTGCACACCTTTTTGGTGGCGGTCTTATGCTTGGTGCGTTCTTTATGGCGACCGATTACGTTACAAGCCCGATTACCGTTAAAGGACAGTGGTTGTTTGGTATTTTCCTCGGCTTGCTTACAGGTGTGTTCAGAATCCTCGGAAGCTCGGCAGAGGGTGTATCTTATGCAATTATTTTAGGTAACCTTATCGTACCTCTTATTGAGAAGGTTACTCTCCCCAAAGCATTCGGAAGGGAGGCAGAGAAACGTGAAAGAAAGTAAGATTTTAAAAGATGCGTTGATTTTATTTGCCATTACTTTGATTGCGGGATTTGGACTCGGTTTCGTGTATAATCTTACAAAGGAACCGATTGAAACTAACAGAAATGCTCAGATTTTAAAGGCTAATCAGGCGATTTTCCCTGCTGCTGCAAGTTTTGAGACCAATGACGAGCTTAAGGCAAAAGTTGCAGATTTTGAAAATGTTCTTGCAACTGCAACTACAGATTTTGGTAAAGTAACTATTAATGAAGTCCTTGAAGCTAAGGATGCAAGCGGTCAGATGCTCGGATATATTATTTCTTCAACCTCATCCGAAGGTTACGGCGGAGACATTACCATATCTCTCGGTGTTGATGCGAGCGGTAAGGTAACAGGTCTTGAGTTTACAGCCATTAATGAGACAGTAGGATTTGGCGCAAGTGCGGTAGAACCTGCATTTAAGGGACAGTTTGTTGACAAGGCAGTTGATGCTTTTGCATATACAAAGGGTGATGTGACTGCAGACAATGAGATTAAAGCCATAAGCGGTGCAACAAAGACAACTAAGGCGGTTACCAATGCGGTAAATGCAGCGTTGTATTTTGCAATGAACGGCTTGCTTAAGTAGGAGGTGCGATATGAACAAATATTTAGAACGTTTATATAACGGTATAATCAAAGAAAATCCTACTTTTGTATTGATGCTCGGTATGTGTCCTACGCTTGCGGTTACAACTTGTGCGATGAGTGGTCTTCAGATGGGTCTTACAACTACGGCGGTTCTTATTATGTCGAACTTCCTTATTTCACTTCTCGGTAAGATAATTCCGAGTAAGGTAAGAATTCCCGGATATATTGTAATTGTTGCTTCACTCGTTACAATCGTTGAGCTTTTGCTTGAAGCTTACATGTATACGATTTTTGAGACCCTCGGTCTTTATATTCCGCTTATCGTTGTTAACTGTATTATTCTCGGAAGAGCTGAATCTTATGCAGCTAAGAATACACCGCTGCTTTCAGCTTTCGATGGTATCGGTATGGGTATCGGCTTTACGGTAGGTCTTACAGCTATCGGTCTTGTAAGAGAATTTCTCGGAGCGGGAACATTATTTAACTTCCAGGTTATCCCGAGTGCGATTGAACCAATCAAGATTTTTGTACAGCCGGCGGGTGCATTCTTTGTGCTTGCACTTCTTACGGCATTACAGAATAAGTTTAAACTTAAATCTGCAACCAATGTAGAAAATCCTGATTCACAGGATAAACTTGCCTGCGGCGGTAATTGTGCAAGCTGTAGCGGTTACAGATGTGTAGTTAACAAAGAAATGATTTCAGAAAGTAAAAATAAGTAAGGAGGATCGGATAGATGGAATATTTAAGTATTTTAATTGTATCAGCGCTTGTAAGTAACGTTGTATTAAGCCAGTTCTTAGGTCTCTGTCCGTTCCTTGGAGTATCTAAGAAGGTAGAGACGGCAGCAGGTATGGGTGCGGCAGTATTGTTCGTTATGGCTGTATCATCACTTTGCACAAGTCTTTTGTATGAATTTGTATTAGAGAAGCTTGGACTCGGATATCTTAAAACAATTGTGTTTATCCTTGTTATTGCTGCACTCGTTCAGTTTGTTGAGATGGTACTCAAAAAGAGTATGCCAGCCCTTTATAAAGCGCTTGGTGTATACTTACCGCTTATTACAACCAACTGTGCGGTACTCGGTATTGCACTTACCAACGTGCAGAATGAGTACAACCCTTTAAAGAGTGTTATTAATGCTGTTGCGACAGCAATCGGATTCCTTATTGCAATTGTGGTTCTTGCCGGAATCAGAGAGAGAATTGAGGATAATGACATTCCGAAGGTTTTAAAAGGTTCACCTATTGTTTTGATTACGGCAGGTCTGATGGCGATTGCGTTCACAGGCTTCTCGGGACTGGTATAGGAGGGCTGATATGGATATTGTAAGTATATTGATAGCGGCCGCAAGTGTCGGAATTGTGGGTATTATTGTAGGACTTTTGCTTGGTGTTGCAAGTGAGAAGTTCAAGGTTGAAGTAGATGAGAAGGAAGTTGCCATCAGAGAGGAACTTCCGGGTAATAACTGTGGCGGTTGCGGTTATGCAGGTTGTGATGCACTTGCCAAGGCGATTTGCGAAGGTAATGCAGATGTAGGAGCCTGTCCCGTTGGTGGAGAGGCAGTTGCGACCAAGATTGCGAACATCATGGGCGTAGACAGTGTTGCGAAAGAGAAGATGGTTGCATTTGTAAAATGTGCCGGAACATGTGACAAGGCAGCAACCAAGTATAATTACTTTGGTGTGTCTGATTGTGCTAAAGCATTTGTTGCACCGGGTCACGGAGATAAGAAATGTAGCTACGGTTGTATGGGGCTTGGTTCATGCGTTAAGGCTTGTCCGTTCGATGCGATTAATATCGTAAACGGTGTTGCAGTGGTTAACAAGGAGCTTTGTATGGCTTGCGGAAGATGTATTGCAGCATGTCCCAATAAGCTCATTGAGCTTGTACCTTATAAGGCTGAGCACCTTGTTCAGTGTAATTCCAAGGATAAGGGTAAGACTGTTAAAGAAAACTGTAGCGCAGGCTGTATAGGCTGTTCTATATGTGCGAAGAACTGTGAAGCCGGAGCGATTACGGTTGAGAATAACCTTGCACACATTGATTACAACGCTTGTACTAATTGCGGTGTTTGTGCACAGAAGTGTCCGGTTAAGATTATTCTTTAAAAAATAAAGTGCCTTTGGTAAAGCTAAAGGCACTTTTCTATTTGAAATAGGAGGTGCAACATGGATATTTTGTTTAAAAACAGTGATTTTGTTTTTTCATATAGAGTTGGCGGTATATTGATTCGGAATGATAAGATTTTATTGCAGCGTCCCATAAATGATGATTATGCAATAATAGGCGGTCATGTTGCAAGCATGGAAACGAGTGCGGAAACCTTGAAAAGAGAATTTGAAGAGGA
>JAZNXQ010000182.1:0-3131 GCA_045593945.1 Lachnospiraceae bacterium
ATATGTATATTCTTCGTTGCCAAAATATGTTGCGGTAAGAGTGCCGTCTTCCGACTCAAGGTTGCCGTTAAAGCGGAAAGAGTAGTTCTCGCGGATATTAGATGTATGCTCCTCCGCAAAAAGAACAAATTCATCGAGCGGCACGGGTTTGGAGTAATAAAAGCCCTGTGCAATCGGACATCCGCAACTTATGATGAAATCCACATGCTCCTGAGTTTCAATACCCTCAGTTACAACATCAAGCTTCAAATCGCGGCACAACGCAATAACGTTGCGGATAACTTTTTTACCGCGGAGTGTGTTGGAAGACACCTGTAAAAACTGCTTGTCCAACTTAACTGTATCAACCGCCAAATCTTTAAGAAGGTTGAGCGCGGAAAAACCGGAACCGAAGTCGTCAATGGAAACAAGGAAGCCGAGTTCCCTAAGATGATCAACGGTATGTATGAGTTCTTCATGGTCCTTGATAAAGATGCTTTCGGTAATCTCTATCTCCAGTTCGTTGGTCGGAATATTATATTTATTAGCGATATCTCTTAATGTCTCGGGAAAGTCATGATGATACAAATGAAGTCGGGACATATTTACCGAAATCGGAATGTGTTCGTAGCGTTTGCCCGCCCAACCGGACTTAATGCGGCAGACTTCTTCATACACATACATATCAAGCTGGGAAATAAAACCGTTTTTCTCAAAAAGCGGAATATATACAATAGGAGCGCGGACGCCGTCCACGGGATGTACCCAACGTGACAGAGCTTCTGCACCATAAAGTTCAGAAGTTATCATATTAACTTTGGGTTGCAGATATACATGGAATTCACCGTTTGCAAGTGCGGGTTCCATCTCGAGCTCAATATTACGGTTGGTTTCAATAGTTTTGTCAAAAGCTTTATAAACTGTGTAACGATTCTTGCCGTCGTACTTTGCCTGATACATGGCCGCGTCACATTTGGCGAGAACATCATCGAGCGATTGGGATACAGGCTGGTCGAGCACGATACCGATACTTAACGAAATCAGAGAAAGTACGTCCTTACGGTATTCCATGTGTGCCATGCCCGAAAGAAGCTGCTTGGCAATATGCGACATCTCTTCGCCGGACATTGTGCCGTCAAAAAGCACAACGTACTCATCGCCACCGATACGCGAGGTAAAACCCTGTGTGTTCGATTTTATGAGTTCGCTTATGCCGATTAAAAGCTGGTCGCCCATACTATGACCATATACGTCATTTACTCTTTTAAAATTGTCTATGTCGATGAACATGGCATGTACAACAGTGTTCTTATCCAATGAATAATAATAGTCATGGAGACCGCGACGACTGGCAAGCCCTGTGAGGTAGTCAGAGTCAACCACAGAAGCTTTTGAGAAGGAGTTTTTAATCATATGTTTAACCTCCAAAATGCGATATATATGTATATCGGCATATACCTACGTATATTATAACATTATTGTAATAAAAAAGAAACAAATCATTGTATATCGAGAGCAAATTTGGTATTATAATCCTATAAATATTTTTTGTTTGGAGGTTACTATGGCAAAAAAGAGAAAAGTTATTAGTGGAGTAGTGGGAGCACTTGTCGTTCTTGCGGTTGCAGTGACGGCTTTGGGGTGTAAGAAGGAAGAACCGAAGGTGTATGATTTTTCGGCAGATTTTTCACATATTGCAACAGGCTCGGTAAATCCCAGAGTTTCTGTGCATGACCCGTCGGTTTTTAAGGCAGGCGATACATACTATATTTTCGGTTCGCATATGGAAGGTGCATATACGAAGGATCTTCGTACATGGACAAGATATGGTAACGGTTATAAGGAGAACAATGTAGTTTACGGTAATTTGTTTGAGGAAGGCAAGCATGTATTTGATTATGCAGGTAACGCTGACAGTTTAATTCCTACGGATGACGGCGGTACACATGTATGGGCACCCGATGTAATTTATAATAAGACAACAGGTCTTTGGTATCTTTATTATTGTACTACATCAACCTGGAATGCATCTAACCTTTGCTACGGCGTTTCAGACAAGCCGGAAGGACCTTACGAGTGGAAGGGTGCGCTGATTTATTCCGGATTTAAGAAGAATCAGATTGATCAGACAAATGTTCTTGATTATGTTACAAGAGAGCACGCTGAAGCGAATTATTGCAGTGGCGGTTGGAATCACAGAGAGTGGCCCAATGCCATCGACCCGAGTGTTTTCTATGATAAGGACGGCAGAATGTGGATGGTTTACGGCTCATGGTCGGGCGGTATATTTATTCTTGAGATTGATGTTAATACAGGTTTGCCGATTCATCCGAAGGCGGACCCGGCGAATAATGTTGACGCATATTACGGTAAGAAGCTTATGGGCGGCGGACATAAGTCCATCGAGGGTCCGTACATCCTTTATGATCATGTAAGCGGATATTATTATTTGTTTGTTTCATACGGTTCACTTACAGCTGACGGCGGTTACCAGATTCGTGTATTCCGTGCAGACAAGCCGGATGGAGACTATGTGGATATGAACGGCACCAACTACATGGGTAGCGGAAGCCATTCTATTTACGGTATTAAGATGTCCGGTAACTACAACCTTCCGAGTCTTAAGAAGGCATATAAGGCTACAGGACATAACTCAGCATTTATTGATGATGACGGTAAGATGTATGTAGTTTATCATACTAGATTTGCCAACAGTGGCGAGGGTCATTCACCGCGTGTTAAGCAGTTCTTCTTAAATGAAGAAGGCTGGCCGTGTATGCTTCCTTACGCAACTAACGGTGAGACGATTTCCAAGACCGGCTATGCAAAAGAGGATGTTGTAGGTGCATACTATGTTGTTAATCAGGGCCTTGATATCGGAAAGACAATTGCTGAGCCGATTAAGTTAATTCTTGAAGATAACGGTAAGGTTTACGGCGAAGGTATCGAAGGTACATGGGAAATGAAGAAGGACACTTACTACATGAAGCTTACTTACAACGAAGTTGAGTACAGCGGTATCTTCTGTAAGATGCTTGATGAAGCAGGCACAGAGGTTATGACATTTAGTGCGGTAGGTAACAATATGAGCCTTTGGGGTGTTATGTATCCCGGAACACCCATGACAGTTCAGACTCCTGCGGCTGAGTAAA
>JAZNXQ010000183.1:0-6232 GCA_045593945.1 Lachnospiraceae bacterium
TAAGGTTTAAAGGCACTATAAAAGCGTCGCTACTTAGCACGCGAGACGAAACTCAAAAATTTTTATAACCAACAATATTTTTGTTTCGTCTCGCAAGCTTAGTAGCGCTACGCCTTTTATCGTAGCGAGAGCGTGCCTTATAAACCTTATATATAAAATCTACAGCCACTGTTACTGAACTTCTAGTCAATCCCGCTCAGACAACTCTGCGCGGCACAATTTGGTGGTAAGCTTAAAAAGCAAAGTTATTCTAAAAACCTTTTGTTGCCTGCGAAAACAGGAGACTTGTGCGCCCAACCCGAACCTTATAACTGCAGTTTATTGCCGGAGAGACACAAAAAAAGTTGCGCGATTTTGCACAACCTTTTTTATGCTGTTTGTTATAATTTCCCCTTCGGGAGAGTAAAGATAAATTCCGTTCCGACACCTTCGGTAGACACTACATTAATGTTCTCCTTGTGTGCCTGAATAATTTCTTTAGTAATGGATAGACCAAGGCCGGTTCCTTTTTTGTCCTTGCCACGGGAAAGATCCGTTTTGTAGAAACGATCCCAAATCTTTGATAGGGAGTCCTTGGGAATACCGATACCGGAATCTTTGATGGAAATCATTACTTTGTTGTTTTGGTCAGTTACGTTAATTCTTATAAAAGAATTGTTATTGCTGAATTTAACAGCGTTATCAATAAGATTATAGAGTACCTGCTGGATTTTACCGTTATCGGCCTGTACAGGTTGTACTTTAGCTGAGAATGTAAGCTCAAAGCTAATTTTACGCTTGTTACAGATTCCCTCAAAGGTGTTTAGGACGTCTTTTATTGCGGCATTGATGTCAAAGTTTGTAATCTCAAGATAAGTGCCTTTATTACCGTAAGAATTGAGCGTCAGAATGTCATTTGTGAGCTTGGAAAGACGCTCTGTCTCATGGATAACAATGTGCAGATATTTTTCCTGCATTTCGGGCGGGATTGTTCCGTCAAGCATGGCCTCCAGATATCCCTTAATAGAGGTTAGGGGAGAACGGAAATCGTGCGAAATATTTGCAATAAATTTTTTCTGATAATCATTGGCTTTATCGAGTTCGTGCGCCATGTACTGAAGCGTAGCGGCAAGGGTTGCAATCTCGTCGTGGCCGGGAACAGAAAATTTGTATTTGAAGTCGCCGGACGCGTACGCATCGGCGGCTTTTGTAATCTTTTTGAAAGGGTTGTATACGAAAAACGTAAATACTACAAGGAAAGTAAGCGACAGGAATATAATAACAAGGAGTGTTATGTAGGAAATATTCAAAAGTTTGTCGCGGGTTGCTTCTATGGAAGCAAGTGAGGAGTGAATGATTATATAACCGTTTATCTCAAATTTGCCAGCGATAGGTGCGGATACGCTAAGGACATCCTCTTCAAACATACCGTTGTAAGTGCCTATCTGATAGCGGCTTACACCTGTTGCGCTGGGGTCAAAATTAGGTATGGTAATGTTTGCACGCTGATAGTCTTCCGTGTCACATTTTATTTTACCATTAACGTCGGTGAGCCAGATTTCTACATCAAGGAACGTATTGATTGCCTGAAACTGCCTTTTGATTTCCAAAAGAGACAGATTACCGGTGTAGTATTCTGCTCCGTATTGGTTGGCAATCATGTTGGCTTCTTTATAAAGGTCGGAGGCTTTTTCTTTGGCCAGATGCCTGTATGTCCAGTCGGATGTCAAAAGCGCGACAGTCAGAAAACCAAGAATTGCAAATATTACATATGCAATTGCAAATTTGGTATAAATGGTTTTTTTCATGGGTAATCCCTCTATCTTTTTTGATATTCAAAACGATAACCGATGCCCCAAACGGTGGCAATTCTCCATTGTTCATGGTCATGGATTTTTTCACGCAAACGTTTGATGTGGACGTCTACGGTACGAGTATCACCTATGTATTCATAGCCCCAGATATTATCAAGGAGCTGTTCTCTTGTAAAAACATGATTCGGTGAAGAGGCGAGGAAATACAGAAGTTCAAGCTCCTTGGGAGGCATTTCAATATTTCTTCCCTCATAAATAACTGAGTAATTGGAAAGATTGATGTTCAAATCGGGATATTCCACAACATTGGCATCTGTAGCAGAGGTATCCGTGCTTGCTGCAGGCTGCTGGTAACGACGAAGTACTGCCTTTACACGGGCAACAAGCTCCTTGGAATCGAAGGGTTTAATCATATAGTCGTCGGCTCCGAGCTCAAGACCAAGCACTTTATCAAAAATTTCACCTTTTGCGGAAAGCATGATAATCGGTACATTGGAGGTCTTTCTTATCTCTCGGCAAACCTGATACCCGTCGATACCCGGAAGCATTAAATCAAGCAAAATAAGATTAGGCTGATATTCTTTGAATGCAGTCAGTGCTTCTTCACCATCATGAACCATATGAGTGTCGAAACACTCTTTTATCAGGTAAAGAGAAATGAGTTCAGCAATATTGGTATCATCATCTACGATTAAGATTTTCTGTTTTGCAGGCATTGTATACCCCTCCCGTGGAATAATTATTGTTTAAACGCTACTATTGTAACGCCGGCGTCTCCTTCTCCAAAAGCGCCGAGGCGGTATGAAGCAACATATTTGAGTCGTTTTAAATGAGAATGTACGGCTTGACGTAAAGCGCCCGTACCTTTGCCGTGAACTACGCGCACTTGTGACAAATGTGAAAGATAAGCATCGTCAAGATATTTGTCAAGTGCGGCAATTGCCTCATCGGTAGTTTTGCCGATAAGGTTAATCTCCGCAGAGATGGTAGAGCTCTTTGAAAACTTGCCGGTGCCGGAGGTTTTTCTTACTGTCTGCTTTTTGCCGGCAGGAGCTTCCGCTATAAGTGCAACACCCTTAATATTAACCTGTGATTTCAAAATGCCCATCTGGACCGTAAAATCACCCTTTGCATTAGGCAGTGTGGCAACCGTGCCTTTGAGTCCCATGGACAACACCATGACCTCATCGCCAAGATGCAAGTCGGAGGCCTTGACCTCTTTGGAATTCTTGGGTGCCTCTTTTTTAAGGGCAAGTTTGTTGTCGATGGCTTCGAGTTTACCGCGGATATTGCTTCGTTCGGCTTCCATGTCTTTGCCGCTAAGACCCTTATTGAACTTGCGGATGCTTTCATCGGCAAACGCCTTGGCTTCACGGAGGATTTCCTGTGCTTCTTCATTGGCTTTGCGGATTATGTTGTCGCGACGTTCGTCGATACGTTCTTCTTTTTGCTGTAAACGGGCACGAAGCTGAGCGATTTCAGCCTTGTAAGCTTCTGCCTCAGCACGCTCTTTCTCGATAGTAATACGGCTGCTCTCAAGGTCAGCAAGCAAATCTTCAAAGGATATATTCTGCTCGGTAATACGGTTCTTCGCATCCTCGATAATATACTCGGGGAGACCGAGTTTCTTGGAAATTGCAAAAGCGTTACTTTTGCCCGGAATACCGATTAAAAGCCTGTAAGTAGGCTGTAATGTCTCGACATTGAATTCGCAGCAGGCATTCTCAACACCTTCTGTGGAAAGAGCAAAAAGCTTAAGTTCACTGTAATGCGTAGTCGCCATTGTTCTTACCTGCATATTGTGTAAAAACGATAAAACGGACATGGCAAGAGCAGCACCCTCGACAGGGTCAGTGCCTGAACCGAGCTCGTCGAATAATACAAGCGAATTGCTGTCAACATTTTCGAGAATTGAGACTATGTTGGTCATGTGCGATGAGAAAGTACTTAAGCTCTGTTCAATACTTTGTTCGTCACCGATATCTGCGTAAATCTCGTTAAAAAGCGCAAGCTTAGAACCGTCATAAGCGGGAATGTGGAGGCCTGCCTGTCCCATAAGGGAGAGAAGGCCAACAGTTTTTAGTGAAACGGTCTTACCGCCTGTGTTGGGACCTGTAACAATCAAAAGATCAAAATCCTTGCCGAGCCATATGTTAGACGGAACAACCTTCTTCGGGTCGATGAGAGGGTGTCTTGCATCCTTTAAATCAATAATTCCGTTAGTGTTGTAAATTGGCATTGAGCCCTTATAGGTTCTTGCAAAAGCAGCTTTTGCAAATATAAAATCAAGCTCTGTGAGAGTGGTGAGATTATCCTGTAACTGTTCAATGTATTCAGCAGCTTCGTTGCTTAAAACAGCAAGAATACGCTCTATTTCTTCCTGCTCTTTGATGCCGAGTTCTTTTAAATCATTGTTGAGCTTAACGATAGCCATCGGTTCTACAAAGAGTGTTGAACCGCTTGAGGACTGGTCATGAATCATGCCGGGAACCTGACCGCGGTACTCTTGTTTGACAGGGATACAGAAACGGCCGTTACGCATTGTTACGACATTCTCCTGAAGGAAAGTACGCGTCTCGTTATCCGCAACAAAAGCATTAAGCTGTGAGCGGATTTTGGCATTAGCAGCCTGGATTGACCGACGAATACTCTTGAGTGTAGGGCTTGCTTCGTCGCTCATTTCCTCATCTGAAACTATACATCTCTGGATATCGTGCATAAGTGTAGGGATAGGATCAAGTAATGAAAAACGCTCGTCGAGAGAATCTGCGGGGTCTTCCTCTGATAATTTGCTTGAGAAAGCTTTAACTCTTGCAGTCGCTTCAAGTAAAGATGCGATGGCAAGAAGCTCGCCCATGCCGAGGGAACTTCCGATGGCAAGTCGCTTAAGCGACGGGCCGATGTTTTTTACACCGGCAAAAGAGAGACTGCCTTTTTTGATGATTCGAAGCAGTGCATCCGATGTCTCCTTCTGGGTTTGTCTGACAACCTCGATGTCGGAAGACGGAAGCAGTGCACGGCACATTTCCTTACCGGGCAAAGATGCGGCAAAATCCTCCAGTTTTAATATTATTTTGTTATATTCTAAAGTAGTAAGTGCTTTTTTATTCATTGTAATACCTCTGTAGTGTTGCTTATCGGAAAATATTATTTACCAATATATAATCTATTATAAAATATTTACAGTTAAAAGAAAAGGATTACTTGCCAATTTATATGTAAAAGGGTAAAATAAAAGGGTAATGTTTACATACAATTCATAAATTGTTCATATGCAAGAGGTATAATTTACAATACGACTTTAAAGTACCCGGTGTATTTATAAGGAGATAAGTATGGCTGATAACAGAGATGAACAAAGACAGGATGTACAAGAATACGAATTCGTAAAAGAGCGTATTATAGAAAAACCGAAGAAGAAAACCAATTTTTTTGTTAAGTTGATAGGAATAATTGTGCTTGGAATAGCATTTGGATGTATTGGAGCGGTTACATTTGCATTTGTACTTCCTTATGTGCAAGAGGTGATAGAGAAGCCTGAGGAGACGACCACACCGGAGGACAAAGTTGTTATCCCTAAGGATGACGAAACAACAGAGCCTTCATCGTCGGAACAGCCTCAGAACACGACGGAGTCTACGTCTACAGAAGAACAGAGTACTACGGATGAAGAGCCTACAACAGACGGTGGTGCTGCAGAGGAGCCAAAGTATTTGTCTGAAGAAGAGGTTAAAGAGCTTATAGAACAGGCATTGGCGGCTAAGGAGCTTGAATTGACCGATTACCAGAAGCTTTTTGGAAGAATGTATGAGGTTGTAACAGAAGCCAACAATTCTGTAGTAACAATAACATCTGTTAAGAGCAGTACCGATATCATGGATAATCTCTATGAAGAGTCTAAGAGTACTTCAGGTATCATTTACAATATTACGGAGAATACCGTCTTTATCCTGACTGATTGGGACAGTGTAAAGAATGCTGATTTCATAAAAGTGGGCTTTTTTGGTGGCTTTTCATGCAATGCAGCTGTTCGTATGTATGATGTAAGCAGTAATATGGCTGTTATCTGCGTGGATACGGTATTGTTTGATGAGCATTCGCTCGGTAAGATTAAGGCGGTTACACTTGGAAATTCCTACAATGTGAAGCAGGGTGATCCGGTAATAGCAATCGGTAATCCCATGGGATATATGTATACGATGTCTTACGGTGTTGTCACAACCGTTAGAAATACAATTCAGTCTGTGGATGCGGTATACCGTCGTCTTGACACAAGTGTTATTAAGAGTAATGATGGTAACGGATTCCTGATTAATCTTAAAGGAGAACTTGTCGGAATAGTTATGAGTTCGGAGGCAGATGCAGAGAATTCCAATGTACTTAATGCATTGGCACTTTCTGATTTGAAGGGACGTCTTGAAGTTATCTCAAATAACCGT
>JAZNXQ010000184.1:0-11421 GCA_045593945.1 Lachnospiraceae bacterium
GCGGGAATCGGTAAGCTTGTGTATGGCGGTGCAGATTCCATGCTTCAGGGCTGTTATACGATTGTTGCCAAGAATACTAACGAAGACAGGAAAGACGATTTTAAAAAAATAATAATTGATACACTTAAGAAAGCAGTTAAGGATGGTCTTGATAAGAAGTCGCTTATAGCAGGTATTTCTTCGATAGAATTCCCTTATCGTGAACAGGATTACGGTCGTTGGCCGGCAGGTCTTATGATTGGTATCGAGATGATGCAGTCATGGCTTTATGATGATTCAAAGGTGTTTGATTACTACAAACGTAATGAAATATTCGAGTTTTTGAAGGAACAGGTAAATACAGATTATTATGAGAAGTTAATTGAGAAATATATTCTTAATAATCCTCATACGGCGGTTCTTGTTACTGCACCCGAGAGAGGTCTCGTTCAGAAGCTTGAAAAGGCAACAACGGATAAAATAAAAGCTTATGAAGAGACTTTGACTCTTGATGACAAAAAGGATATAGTTGCAAAGACTGCAGAACTTAAGGCATATCAGGAGGCAGAAGATACGCCGGAGGCACTTGCCACATTACCGCGTCTTACCAGGGATGATATTGATAAGAATGCACCTAAAGTTTATCTTGAGGAGACAACTCTTTCTGATGGTACACCCGTGCTTTTCCATGATGTTGCATCGAACGGTATCGGATACCTTAAGCTTTTCTTCTCCTGTGACAATGTTCCGGATCGATATATTAAGTATCTGTCCATGCTTGGTTTCTTAAGAAGTCTTGATACGGTTAATTACAGCTACAAGGATTTGGCTAATGAGATAGCAATTAACTGCGGCGGTATAAATACGAGATTTGCCAAGTATGCCAACGCAACAGATAATACAAAGTGCAGAACCGGTATGGTTATCAGCGCCAAGGCATTATATGATAAGCTTCCTTTCTGTATTGATATGATAGAAGAGATGATTTTTAATACATTGTGGACGAATGAGAAACGTCTTTTAGAGGTGCTCGGAGAAAATCTTACGGCAGAAGAAGGTTTTATGAATAACAGCCCTCACTCAGTAGCTTCTATAAGGGGGCTTGCAGGAGTAACTCCTGAGATGGCATACAGAGAGAAATCAGAAGGTATTACTTATTACAGATTCGTAAAGGCACTTACGGAGGATTTTGCAACGTACAGAGAGCAGTACTTTGAGGATATAAAAGAAGTTCTCAAGATTGTATTCAGACCTGAGAATCTTCTTGTAAGCTTTGGCGGAAGCAGGGAAGCACTTAAAGCAATCGAGGATAAGCTCCTTGAATTTAAAGCAAAGCTTTATACAGAACCTGTAGAAAAGGGTAGTATTGATTTTGAGCGTGCATATATAAGAGAAGGTATTAAACTTGCATCACAGGTGCAATATGTCGGACGTTTCGGTAATTTCCGTGAGGCAGGATACGATTTTTCGGGTATACTTATGCTTGTTAACAGTATTCTCGGTATTGATTACCTTCACCAAAACATCCGTGTAAAAGGCGGTGCATACGGTGCATTTGCAAGCTTTTCAAGAAATGGTAATGTAAGTTTTCTTTCCTACAGAGATCCAAAGCTTGATGAGACAAATGAAGTGTACGAGGGAATTCCTGAGTATCTTAGGACCTTTGAAGCGACGGAGGATGAGATTACGGAATATATTATCGGTTTAATCGGTAATCTTGATATTCCCAATACACCTAACGGAGAGACAGGCAGAGCGCTTGATATGTATATGAACGGACTCACCTATGATATGGTTCAGAAGAGCAGGGACGAGTTCCTTAATGCAACAGTTTCTGATATTCGTGAGGTGGCGCCGCTTGTTGAGGCAGTTCTTGCCCAGAACAGGTTCTGTTCGGCAGGTGACGAGAAGAAAATTGAAGCATCACCTATGTTTGAGAGAACAATTAAGCCTGCAGAAGACTAATACGTAATTTGAATGCGTGTCATGAACGTGGCACGCATTTTTATTGTAGAAAAAAATGAAATAATTCCAAAAAAATAAATTGACATGACATTTTGCTTTTGCTATAATCCATTCTTGGTGTGAAAAAATATAGAAGGAAGACGTTTCCATGATTTCAATATATGAGAATGCATTTTCAAGAGTAAAAAGCTTCGTAAGAAAGAATATAGTACTTGTAATAGCAACAATCTGTGCACTTGTAACATCGTTTATAATAAAGCCTGACAAAGAGTATTTATCATACTTCGATGTTAAGACGCTTATGTGTCTGTTCTGCGTACTTGCGGTTGTATGTGCACTTAAGAATATTAATTTCTTTTTAATCCTTGCACATAAGATAGTCCGTTTGTTTAAGAATACAAGAGCAGGAATTATCGCACTTGTGTACATAACCTTTATCGGTTCAATGCTTATAGCAAATGATATGGCACTTCTTACGTTTTTGCCGCTCGGATACCTTGTACTTTCTACAACAGGCAAAGAAAAATACATGGCGTTTACTTTTATAATGCAGAATATTGCTGCAAACCTCGGCGGTATGCTTACACCGTTTGGTAATCCGCAGAACCTCTATCTTTATACCAAGTTTGAGATTGCCAATCTTGAATTTATACAGATTATGATAATTCCGTTTTTGATTGCGATATTCATGATTACAACACTGTGCTTCATCGTTGTTAAACCGGAGCCGTTTGAGATAGAAAGCGAGAAGATAAGCATTGACAAAAAGAAAGGTATTCTTTACGTTGTGCTTTTTGCTCTTGCGATAGCGATTGTATTCCGAGGAATTAATTACTGGTGGGGACTTATAATTCCTGCAGTGCTTCTTATAGTAGACAGAAAAGCTCTCAAGATGGTAGATTATCCGCTTCTTCTTACATTCGTGGCATTTTTTGTATTTTCAGGTAATATGTCAAGAATTGATGCAGTAAGGGATTTGTTCTCAATGCTTCTTGAGAAGAGTACACTTATTTTCTCGGTATTATCCTGTCAGGTGATAAGTAATGTTCCGACAGCGATATTACTTTCACAGTTTACCAATAATTATCATGAACTTTTAATAGGTGTAAATATCGGCGGCGTCGGTACGATAATAGCTTCACTTGCCAGCCTTATTACACTTCGCGAATTTCAAAAGCATTATCCGAAGAAGATGAAGAAGTATTTTGTTCAGTTTTCGGGAATTAACTTTGCATTTTTATTTATACTTACACTTAGTGCGTTGTTCTATTAGGCAACGCACTTTTTTATACTTGACGAAATATGGAAAAATTTACAAAAACCACTTTACAAAATATGGAAGATGTTGTAAAATAAAATCTGTCATATATCTGGCGCGCATAGCGCTCAATCGGGGTGTTCACCCCAATAATCCCTATCAATTTAATTTAATACAGAGAGAAGGTGTAGTTTGAAAATAGCATTTTGGTGCAAAGAGCCAAACAGCCTTTCGTTAAGTGCTGCTTTGGCGGGAATTGCGTATACTGCGGCTGTATGCTATGGGCAGAGAAGTCTTGTGTTGCATTCCGGTTTTAATTGTAACGAACTTGAAAATGCTTTTGTGGAACAGTCGGAGACATTGCTTATCAGGGAAGAACTGGCGTATTTTTATGATTCGGGAATTGATCTTATACTTAACCGTCTAAAGTTTGAGGGGCTTGGTAATACCGGCATAAAAGAACAGATGCTTGAAATCAAGAAAGGGCTTTTATATTATCTGCCGGGAAGCGCAAGAAGCAGCCGTGAGATTTATGAAGCGGCTTTTTTGGAAAAGGGCAGAGAGGCCCTGGATTTGTTAGAGCAGATGTTTGGAATTGTATTTATTGCGTGCGGCGGAGATGTTAATTCGACGGTCAACAGTCTTGTAATCGAAATGTCAGATGTTTTGGTTGTTCTTTGTGAGCAGCTTCCTTCGTACAATAAAAGTTTGGCGGAGGATGTTTTAAGCATAGACAAGGACAAGATGTTTTTAGTCGGAATGTATGATAAGGATTCTAAGTATACTGTCAAAAACATCAGAAAAGAAATGCAGGTAAAGAAGGACAGTATAGGAGTAATACCATACTGTATTGCATGTCGGGATGCGCTTAGCGACGGTAGCTTTGTTGCGTTTATGGAGAAAAGTGTTAAGAGCACAAAGAAAGAGAACCTGTTCTATTTTGTTAATGAAATAAAGCAGGCGACCGAAAAGATTTTGAGGAAAGCGGGTTTATATGAAGAGAAGAAGGGATAAGACAGAAGAAAAATCAGAGTATGGCAGTTGCAAAAATTACAGGGAATTGCTTGACGGCGTTACATGTGCAGTGGGTGAATTGCTTGGTGATAATAAAAATATTGTGCCATTTCAAAAAAAGTATTATGAGCAGATTGATGTTAAGAAGAAACGTTTTTTTGAGGCTGTTAATACCTGTAATATGTCGGGAAAGGAAGATTCAGGTTATGTCAGAGATATTATACGGCTCATAATAACTGAAAGATTAGGCGTCAGCGGCAGAAACGTGGACCTATTCCTTAATGATTATCTCAGAGGTAAAACAGGAAGTATATGCCGTTTTTATATGCTTCTCAGGCAATATGACTCGCTTGATGCGCTTATGGAGGAAAACGGGCTTATTATAGAGCGTGAAGGGCTTTTTGTGATAACAGAAGAAAGCCTTTTTGAAATATTTGATCAGTTCTATATTGCAGAATCTTTTGTTGGAAAAATAGAAATCCTGGTGCAGATGCTATATCAGGAACTGTTTGGACTCGGGGCGGTTGATTTCCTTTTAGAGCAGGAATTTGACAGTATTATGGGAGGAACGTCAAATGGTGGTAAAGACGAGAGGAGTCTTTGGGTGCAGTATAAGGGGCGGAATATTTATATGCAGTGCATAGCTTTTGGAAGTAAGGATGAGTTGGAGCGGGTTTGCAGATGTTTAAGTCGTTTCGAACATTCTACAGGACAACTGTCAGCGCAGAACGCATATATTGTCGGGACAAGGGCTGATGGCTCACGAGTGGTAGTTACAAGACCGCCGTTTAGTGAAAGCTGGAGCTTTTTTTACAGGAAGTTCAATCACAGGCACTACGAGGACCTTAGAGAGCTTTTTTGTGATGAAGGTATAGAATATGTGGACGAGCTTATGAAATGGCTTATTAAGGGTTGTCAGGTGACAGGAATCACAGGTGACCAGGGATGTGGCAAGACAACATTGCTTATGTACCTTATAGGTTATATTAACAAATCCTATGCAATAAGAGTACAGGAAATGAATTTTGAGCTTTATCTTAGAAAACGCTATCCGAAGCGCAATATAGTGTCGTTCAGAGAGACGGGATACATAAGTGTTCAGGAAGGGCTTGATATTCAGAAGAAGACGGACGGAATGGTAAATATACTCGGAGAGGTAGCTACCGCCAAAGCAGGAAGCTATATGATACAGATGGGGATGTCAGCCTCGTTGTTTACCTTGTTTACGCACCATGCCACGAGCACGGAGTATCTTTTGCTCACACTCAGGAATTATCTTATGGAGTGTGGAGGTTTTTCGGATGAAAATCTGGCAATGGCGCAGGTGCTTGCCGTGCTTAAGTTTGATATTCATCTTATGAAAGATGCAACAGGTAAAAGATACATACAAAGAATTACTGAAATTATCCCACGGAATACCTCTTATGGAAAACCTGAGTATGACATTGTCAATATTATTGAATATGAGGACGGAAAATACATGCTTAAATCGCAGATAAGTGATGACAGAAAGAAACTTATAGCGGCGTATTTAACTGATACAGAGAAAGAGGAGTTTTATGAATTCATGGAAAAATTTCTTAAATTATGTTAGAAGAAACATCGCTTTTTTGTTGATTTGCGTATTGTGTACAGTGTTGCTGTTTTTTGTGATGAGATCGGAAACACCTTACACGGATGCAGGGCTTTGCATTATTACTACAGTACTTGTTGCTAAGTCATATAAAAGGCAAAAACACCTGAAAAAAAGGCGGGAAAAGCTTAACGAAATTTCTGATTATCTTGAAAAAGTAAGGCACGAGATTGCGGGAGGTCATTCAGATAGTATATTGTGTGATATTTTGGATGACAAAAGAGTCGAATATTATTGCAGGGTTATTGGCGTTTTGAAGGGGATGTATATCACGCTTGGCTACAGGGATACATCCGGCTTTATGGATATACTCGGAACATTGCAGGAGACTGTTGCTAAAGACTATGATGCAGAGAAAAACGTACGCAGGGAGCTTTCCGGCCTTAGGTGGATAATACTGTTTGCAATACCGACGCTTCCAGTTGTCAGAGCGTGGGTTGTTGCAAATATAGGAGATATGGCGGCTTTTTATAAAAGTATCGGAGGAATTCTTTTAAAATATGGTATTTGGATATTTGCATTACATGTATTTATGTTTTTTGAGAGATTGGAGGAGATGAAATCAGAAAAATACATATAAAAATTATCAGGCTATATACAGATTTTGTTGATAGGGTTCAGGATATGCTTGATAGAAGAGGGTATGCATATGTTCGCTCGTACGCGCTGATTAAAAAAATGTTTTATACAAGTATGCTTGCGATTGTGATTTGGAGTGTATTGAGTATTGAATTGAAACTTGGGATTTGCGGAATAAGACTGCCGTGGTATGGTGCAATACCTTTGATTTTATTGTGTATCTGTGCGTCGGTGTGTGATGCTTTGCTTGGAAAAGCAGAGTATCGGGTTGCATGTTTTAAAGAAACACTTCAAATTCATAAGCTTAGTATATTTTTAGGGGAATATAGTGAGCTTGGCATGGAAGAAAATATAAAATGGCTTATAGGAGCCGGAGATAAGTATTATGCGTCTTTGAGGGGGATTTTGTTATATCTTGCAACAGGAAGAGAAGCGCCGTGGCAGACAGTTGCGGATAACTGCGGCGAACCGTCGGGAACGCGTCTTTTAAGGACGATGTGGGCAAGGATTTTGGAACATATAAAGGAATTGGATGTGTACAGGAATAAAGAAAGGGACAGCGTGTTTAAAAATCAATATGAGTATGCAGAAAAGCTATGCGATGAGCACATAAAAGTATTACTGAGAGGCAGAGTTTTTATGTGCAAAATAATCGCGTATCTTCCGGTGTTTGCAACAATTTTATTTTATATGATTTATCCCTTTGTTTTAGAGGGAATTAAGTTGCTTAACATGTATTCCGAAGAGATGAAATCTTTGGGATTAAACTAATTTATGGGAGGAATTAATAGTGGAAAATAGTTTAAAAGGACTTATTTTGGCGGCAGGTACCGTTATTACCTGTATTATAATCAGCCTTGGATTTTATATTGCAAGAGAGGCAAAGGATACGGCAGCAAGCGGAGCAGGACAAATTAATAAGCTTAATGCAGAATTTGCAGAGAATGAGAAAACACTGTACGACGGTACGGAAGTGTCGGGAAGTGAAGTGCTTAATGTAATCAGAAGATTTCAGAATGATACCTGCGGTATATATGTTACGACTAATAAATGCTCTACTTTTTACGGTTATTCTTATGATACAGAGACGGGGGATTTGGTGGAAGCGGTAGAAAATACATATAAACTTGCGAGAGTGGAAGAAAACAAGGAATATATCAATCCGAGTGCAAGGTTTTTGGGAACTGTTATCAGGGACATTAACAACACGATAACCGGCATCGAGTTTACACAACAGTAGGCGCTTATGGAAAATGCAATAGAAGCGCTTGAGATCGCCTGTATAACAATATTGCTAGCGTTGTCTATAATGGTTTTTGTGTTCTTTAATAAGGCATCAAAGGACGGTGAAGAAGCTGTTATAAAAGGGATTTCAAGAGAATGGCTTATAAGTGAAGGGGAGGAATGATATGAGTGATGCATTCGGAAAAATTGTCGGTTTTATGCTTGCATCGACGTTGCTGTTTCTTATTCCGCTTGTATTTTATGCGGGCAGACAGCAGAATCTTACGCAACTTTATATTATAGGTGAAAGTATGCAACTTGTTGAATCTGTTAAGAATACGGGTGTAATTACGCAAGACATGTATCGTAGGTTTGAAGGTGGCATATATGGACTTCCGGGAAGATATAAGATAGAGCTTTCGAGGACGCATTACGAGTATAATAAGGACAAGTACGGCGATTATGTGAAAACGGAGAAGGTTTATTATTTGCCGCAACTTGAGGAGGAAATGACAGAGAATGGGCAGATGGAGTTTGCAGAGGGTGACTATGTATATCTAAGAGTTACAAGAATAGGAAAAGGTCCGATTGAATGTATGAGTAACTGTATGCTGGGAAATATCGTTCCGGAAAACGAAGTGATTTCATTTTATGGGGGTTATGTAAAAAATGAAAGTTATTAATGCAGGACTTATATTTGTGGTTATCGTATTATGCTTTTTTGTAAATGATAATATGCAGTTTTGGCGTATCCGACAGATTTTGTTTGAAAAGAATAATACCAATGTGAGTATGGACGGGATTGTAACAGATGTTCTTGGTGAGGCAGTAGTAGGTATAGATACAGAAGGTGAGGCTGAGCTTTCGTTAAAGCGGGCAAAAATGTTTTATAAAGGGCTTATAACAGGAAATTTTAGCGAAAATGCGAAAGACGGTACGGTGTTTTTTGTATATACGGGCAATTATGTTGGGACGGAACTTGAAGATTATTTGGAAGAGGAGGTTTCGAGGCAAATAAAAACCGTGAATAAAAGGCTTAACTACAGCTTTTTATTCACGGAACAAACAAGTTCGTTTTTGTATAATCCTACAGTTAGGAAAAGTATTTATATAATGTATCTGCCAAAGATTGCTAACATTATAAGACCATCAGGAGAACATATTATATATTCTCTGTCCGGAGCACGTCTTGAGTAGGCTCGATATATACATGAACTTTTTCGATACGGTTAATATCGAGAGTCTCAACAACTAATTTGACATTGTCGATAGTGATGCTGTCGCCTTCTTTGGGAAGTCTGTCAAGTTGCCCGATGATGAAACCGCCTACAGAGTCATAGTCTTCAGACTCATAATCAGTACCAATCATATCGTTAAGGTCATCGAGTCGCATATGACCTTCAATAAGGTATTCGTTGTCATTTAAGCGGATAGTGGATTGTTCCTCGTCCGCGTCGTATTCATCACGGATTTCACCAACAATTTCTTCAAGAAGATCTTCAAGGGTGATAAGACCGGAGGTCGCACCATATTCATCAAGTACTATTACTATATTAACAGAGGTCTTACGCATCTCGAGCATAAGCTCCGAAAGATTCTTGTGTTCGTAGGTGTAGTAAGCATCTCTTAAGAAATCGCGGATTGCAAAATTATTTTCGGGTTTATACAGAAGAATATCCTTCATGTTAATAATACCGATTACATTATCCGTCGTATTCTCGTAAACAGGAAAACGTGTATATCTTGTCTCTTCAAATATTGAGAGTAATTCATCATAAGTTGCGTTGATGTCAACAAGTACCATATCGATTCGGGGAATCATAACGTCCTTGGCCTGAGCATCGCCAAAGTCAAAAAGATTCTGGATAATACTGTGTTCCTCTGATTCGAGAACACCTTCTTCATGGCTTACATCCACGATGGTTCTAAGCTCAGATTCTGTCATGGCTGCCACCTTCTTTGCGGGATCAATATGTAGCAAAAGAAGCAGTCCATGGGACAGTTTATTAACTAAGAAAATTATCGGCGTAAAAATGTGCATCAAAAAGAGAATGATTCCTGCATAAAACAGCGACAGTTTCTCGGAATATAAAGTTGCAAGTGATTTAGGGGTTATTTCGCCGAAAATAAGAATCAGCAATGTTAATACACCTGTTGCAATACCTGCGCCGCTACTTCCGAAAAGCTTGGTGGCAAGAACAGTTGCAAGTGAAGATGCACTGATATTAACAATATTGTTTCCGATGAGAACAGCACTTAACATTTTACCGGGATTGTCAAGAATCTTACCGACCTTTTTGGCACGTTTGTTGCCCTCTTCAATAAGCGCACGAATGCGCATCTTGTTAACCGTTGTAAGTGCAGTTTCTGCAGATGAAAAGAATGCAGATAAACCTAAAAGAATAAATAGAATGACTAGCTGTATGGCGTCACTCGAATCCAAAAAAATCAACTCCTTAATAAATTATTTTGATTCGATTCTATCGTAATTACAGGGTTCCGTCAAGTTAATTATATGTTAAAACAATAAATTATATATAAAATATGTCGGTATTCTGCAAGACTACGGTGGAAGAAAAGGTATATGGAATACTTGACAAGGTAAGGGCATATTATTTTGTAAGAACATACGAAATGAAGCGGATTAATATGTCAAGTGTAAAATTAGGAGAAAATTCTGCAAGATGGATTTTGCTTGCAAAGGTTTTGCTCGCCCAATATGTTGTTACGGGACTGGTTATAATTATTTTATCATTTATTCTGCTTAAATGGCAAGCGTCCGAAAATATCCTTCAGCTTGCAATTATTGCAATTTATGTACTTGCAAATTTTCTTGGCGGTTTTATTATCGGTAAGACATTGCAGAAGCAGAAGTTTTTGTGGGGGCTGATTGTGGGAGTGGTGTATTTTGTTTTACTTTCCTTAATATCTTTTATAATTAACAAATCATTCTATCAGGATATACCTTATGCAATGACGGTTCTTGGTATCTGTGCGGGTAGCGGAATGCTTGGCGGAATGGTAAGTTGAAAATTTTAGAAAAAAGTGCTTTAAAAATCTAAAGGGATATGTTATAATAAGGCGAGTTAAGATATTTTAGGAGGTAATAACGATGAAACGCGTTAAGACACTTAGCAAGAAGACTTTGAAAGAAACTATGAAAAAGGGCGGTTGCGGCGAGTGCCAGACATCTTGCCAGTCAGCATGCAAGACTTCCTGTACAGTAGGAAATCAGAGCTGCGAGAACAACAAATAATAGTTTAGATTACTTATGGTCGGCAGCGGTGATGAATCGCTGCCGATTTAATCGCAAGGAGAAAAAAATGATACATCAGTATAAGAACAATGGTTACAATATTGTTATGGATGTTAACAGTGGTTCAGTTCACTGTGTAGACGATGCCGTGTATGATGTTGTTGAGATTTATGATAAAGAGGATAAGAGCAAGGTTTATGAGCTTCTTAAGGATAAGTATTCAAAAGAGGACATAGATGAGGCTGTGGCAGAGGTAGAAGAGCTTATCAGTGAAGAGCTTCTTTTTACAGAGGATGTATATAAGCAGTATATTATGGACTTTAAGAAGAGAAAGACCGTAGTTAAGGCTTTGTGTTTACATATTGCACATGACTGCAATCTTGCCTGCAAATATTGCTTTGCAGAAGAGGGCGAGTATCACGGAAGACGTGCACTTATGAGCTTCGAGGTTGGTAAGAAGGCACTTGATTTCCTTATTGCCAATTCCGGTAACAGAGTTAATCTTGAAGTTGA
>JAZNXQ010000185.1:0-5672 GCA_045593945.1 Lachnospiraceae bacterium
GAGTGTCAGGACTGGATTAAAAAGGCTGTAGATTGGGTTAATAGGCTGTAATGACCATATAAAGATATTGCAATTTTTACGAAAAAACATTATAATAGTATAATTATAATGTTTTTTCTTTTTTTACAGTTTTTTTATAAAAGATAACAGGATGGGTGATGATTTTATGTCAGATGAAAATCTTCAGAACAGTATAATTGAAATTGATGATACCGTTGCGGGTAAGATGTTAGAGAAGCCGGAGGATTTTACAGAGCCTGCGGAGCTTTTTGCACGTCTCAAAAAACAGATTCTTGATTATCATCCGTCTACAGATATGACAATGATTGAGAAGGCTTATGATATAGCTTTTGAGGCTCATAAGGAGCAGAAGAGAGCTTCAGGAGAGCCTTATATCATTCATCCGCTTTGTGTTGCCATTATTCTTGCTGAGCTTGAGATGGATAAAGAGACGATTGCAGCGGGACTTTTACATGATGTTGTGGAAGATACGGTAATGACCAAGGAGGATTTGAGAAGAGAGTTCGGACAGGAAGTTGAACTTCTTGTAGATGGTGTTACCAAACTTACACAGCTTTCATATTCCAGAGACAAGCTCGAAGTGCAGGCAGAGAATCTTCGTAAGATGTTTCTTGCCATGGCGAAGGATATAAGAGTTATTCTTATTAAGCTTGCCGACAGACTTCATAATATGCGTACGCTTAAGTACAGACCCGAGAACAAACAGAAGGATGTGTCCAGAGAGACTATGGACATTTATGCGCCTATTGCACAGAGACTCGGTATATCTAAGATTAAAGTAGAACTTGATGATTTGTCGCTTAAGTATCTTGAACCCGATGTGTATTATGAACTTGCGGAAAAGATTGCTCTTACCAAGAACAGCAGAGAGCAGTTTGTAAGAGAGATAGTTGCTGATGTTAAGAAACATATTGACGAAGCAGGCATTAAAGCAGAGCTTTCAGGTCGCGTTAAGCACTTTTTCAGTATTTACAAGAAGATGGTTAACCAGAATAAGACGTTAGAGCAGGTTTATGATTTGTTTGCTGTGCGTATTATCGTGGATTCAGTAAAGGACTGTTATGCGGCACTTGGCGTTATCCATGAGATGTATAAGCCGATTCCGGGACGCTTTAAGGATTATATTGCGATGCCCAAGCCTAATATGTATCAGTCACTTCATACGACGCTTATTGCACCGAACGGTCAGCCGTTTGAGTTTCAGATAAGAACTTTTGACATGCATCGTACCGCTGAATACGGTATCGCTGCACATTGGAAATATAAAGAAAATGTAACAACAGGTAAACAGGTTAGTGCGAGCGAGGAGGAGAAGCTTAGCTGGCTTCGTCAGGTGCTTGAGTGGCAGAGGGATATGTCCGATAATAAGGAATTCATGAGTCTCTTAAAGAGTGACTTTGACCTTTTCTCAGATAGTATTTACTGCTTTACACCTACAGGTGATGTTAAGAATCTTCCGACCGGTTCCAACCCTATTGACTTTGCCTATAGCATTCACAGTGCTGTGGGTAATAAGATGGTCGGTGCCAGAGCTAACGGTAAGATTGTGCCTATTGACTACATTATCCAGAATGGTGACAGAATAGAGATTATTACATCCCAGAACTCCAAGGGACCCAGCCTTGACTGGCTTAACATAGTTAAGAGTACTCAGGCCAAGAATAAGATTAACCAGTGGTTTAAGAACGAACGTAAGGAAGATAATCTTATTAAGGGTCGCGATCTTATTGAAAAATACTGTAAGGCCAAAGGAATTGTCCAGAGTGACATCATGAAGCCGGAGTATACTGATAAGGTTCTTAGGAAATTTGGTTTCCATGACTGGGATTCAATTATAGCAGCAGTCGGACACGGTGGACTTAAGGAAGGCCAGATTGTTAACCGACTTGTTGAAGAGTACGACAAGAAGAATAAAAAGGTTGTCACTAATGAAGAGATACTTGAGGCGGTTAGTTCAGCTAATGAGAACCGTGAGAATATCCGCGTTAAGAAGTCGCAGGGTGGTATTGTTGTAAAAGGTATACATGATGTTGCAGTAAGATTTTCAAAGTGCTGTAGTCCTGTACCTGGTGATGAGATTGTCGGATTTATTACAAGAGGTCGAGGTATTTCCGTACATCGTACGGATTGTGTCAATGTTATCAATCTTCCTGAGTTTGAGAGAGAACGACTTATTGATGCCGAGTGGCAGGAGGATGCACTTGAAGGTAAGAACAGCCGTTATCTTGCGGAGATAAGGATATATGCTAATAACAGAACCGGTATTCTTGTTGATGTATCCAAGATTCTTACAGAGCGTCAGATAGATGTTATTACGCTTAACAGCAGGGCTAATAAGCAGGGTAAGGCTACGATTAGCATATCTTTTGAGATTTCAAGTAAGGACGAGCTTAATCACATTATTGAGAAGCTTCGCAATGTTGAGAGCGTAATTGATATTGAGAGAACATCGGGTTAATGATTGCCTGGTAGGCTTTTGCTTTAGAGTATTAGGAGATAAAGAATGTCAGATTTAATTGTAAGAAGCATGGCACTTGGAATGGCAAGTGCCAATTGCTATTTTGTATATTATGAAGGTAATAAAGAGTGTATAATAGTTGATGCGCCGGGAGAGACAGAGCGTATTGTAAATGCTCTTGAGAGTCTTAAACTTACACCGGTTGCGGTATTGCTTACGCATTCGCATTTTGACCATATAGGCGCGGCAGAGGCACTTAAGGCGAAGTATAATATTCCTGTATGCTGTCATAAGGCAGAGGAAGAGATGCTTGAAAATCCCAGACTTAACCTTACCGTTATGGTCGGCGCGGGCTACGGCATTAAGCCTGACAGAACCTTTGCTGACGGAGAAGAAGTAAATATTGATGGATTTGAATTTAAGGTAATTCATACACCGGGACATACGCAGGGTGGTGCATGTTACTACTTTGAGAAGGATGGAAGACTTTTTAGTGGAGACACGCTTTTTGCTGAGACAGTAGGCAGAACAGACTTCCCGACGGGCAGTGGCAGAACGCTGGTTGCTTCGATAAAGGAGAAGCTTTTTGTGCTTCCGGAAGATACCATCGTGTATCCGGGGCATAATGATTATACAACAATCGGACACGAGCAAAAATATAATGAGTATGTAGGCTGATAATAATGATACAGGTACGTTTGAGCGAAGATAATTTTGAATATGACATTCACTCGCTTGTGAAGGCTTTTTATCCGAAGGAAGAGGTGGCCTTTTTACAGAAGGGGACAGAGTTTTATGAAGGTGGAGAACCGCAGGAGACGCCGCTTAGCTTTGATATAGAGTATGGGCGGTCAGAGATAATCATGTATGCATACCCTGCAGGGGCGGATACAATAAAAAGAGAAGTTTCTCTTGAAGGGTATTCGGATTACGAGGCTGACCGCAAGAAGATTAAGAGTGAATTGAAAAAAGGCTTATATGAGCTTTTATCCGAGCTTACGGGACAAAAGCTTCCCTGGGGAACGCTTACAGGTATAAGACCTGTTAAGATTCCGGGGCTTATGCTTGAAGACGGCATGAGTGATGAAGAGATTGCTAAGGCGATGAAGGAAGAATATCTTGCAAGCGATGAGAAAATTGCACTCAGTATAGAGATTGCAAAAAGAGAGAAGGAATTACTTAAGGACATCGACTATAAGAACGGCTACAGTCTATACGTGGGAATTCCGTTTTGTCCGACAAGATGTCTGTACTGTTCGTTTACATCATTTTCGCTTGAAGCATGGGGCAAATATGTAGATGCATATGTGGAGGCTCTTTGCAAGGAGATAAGATTTACGGCAGAACTTATGAAGGGCAAGCCACTTAACTCATTTTACATGGGCGGTGGCACACCGACGACACTTTCACCGGAGCAGTCCGAGAAAGTGCTTAAAACTATAAGAGAGAACTTTGATTTTACTTACTGTAAGGAATTTACCGTGGAAGCGGGAAGACCGGACAGTATAACAAAAGAGAAGCTTGAAGTGCTTAAGAGATACGGTGTGGACAGAATCTCTGTTAATCCACAGACGATGAACCAGAAGACCCTCGACCTTATCGGCAGACGTCATACGGTGGAGCAGACGGTTAAAGCATATAAGCTTGCGAGAGAGTGCGGCTTTGACAATATCAACATGGACTTGATTACAGGACTTCTTGGTGAGACTAAAGATGATATGGAATACACAATGAAGCGCATAGAGGAGCTTCGACCCGACAGTCTTACACTTCATTCGTTGGCACTTAAGAGAGCATCGAGACTTAATGAGAAGAAAGAAGAGTATGAAGGCTACGAAAGCCTTAATACAAAAGAGGTTTCAGAGATGCTTGACGGCTATGCAAGAAGGATGGGACTTGCGCCGTATTATCTTTACAGACAGAAGAATATGACCGGTAATCTTGAAAATGTTGGTTATGCAACTCTTGACAAAGCCGGAATATACAATATACTGATTATGGAAGACAAACAGACGATTCTTGCACTCGGTGCGGGTGGTACAACTAAAGTTGTATTTCCTGACGGAGAGCGTATAGAGAGAATCGACAATGTTAAAAGCGTTGAGCTTTACATCGAGAGAATTGACGAAATGATAGAACGAAAGAGAAGCTTTTTCGAGAAAAATAAAGGAGAGTTATTATGGCATTAGTTAAGAAGCCGGTTACCGGTATGAAGGACATCTTGCCTGCTGAGATGCAGATAAGAGATTACGTAATAAGACTTATTAAGGAGACATATTCGGGATTTGGTTTTTCATCAATCGAGACTCCCTGTGTTGAGCATATTGAGAATCTTTGCAGTAAGCAGGGCGGTGATAATGAGAAATTAATCTTTAAGATTTTAAAAAGAGGCGAGAAGCTTAATCTTGAGACTGCGGCAAATGAGCAGGATCTTGTGGACAGCGGTTTGAGATACGACCTTACAGTGCCGTTATCACGTTACTATTCTAATAATGCCAATAACCTTCCGATGCCTTTTAAGGCACTCCAGATTGGCAGTGTATGGAGAGCAGACCGTCCTCAGAGAGGCCGTTTCAGACAGTTCGTACAGTGTGATATCGATATCCTTGGTGAGGCATCATACCTTGCGGAGGTAGAGCTTATTCTTGCTACAACAACATTGCTCGGTAAGCTTAACTTTAAGAATTTTAAGGTTCGTATTAATGACAGACGTCTTCTTAAGGCTATGGCGGCTTACTGTGGTTTTGCAGAGGAAAGCTACGACACAGTATTTATCATTCTTGATAAGATGGACAAGATAGGTATGGACGGTGTTGCGGCTGAGCTTCTTGAAGCAGGTTTTGAGAAAGCAAGTATTGACAAATATCTTGAGTTGTTTGAGAAGATTACAGGCGACAGGGCAGGCCTTGAGTTTTGCGCAAAGGAACTTGCAGAGGTTTGCGAAGGTGATGCGGCAGAGAATCTTATGCAGATTATGGACTGCGTTAATAAGGTTAAGGCTGCTGATTTTGACCTTGTGTTTGATCCTACACTCGTTAGAGGTATGTCTTACTATACAGGTTCTATTTTTGAAATTGAGATGGCAGAGTTTTCAAGCAGTGTCGGCGGCGGCGGACGTTACGATAAGATGATTGGTAAGTTTACTGGTATGGAGACATGCGCATGCGGCTTCTCAATCGGTTTTGAGCGTATC
>JAZNXQ010000186.1:0-4186 GCA_045593945.1 Lachnospiraceae bacterium
TTGTCAAGCATCTCGTACATACGCTTTGTACCGATACGACAAGGTGTACACTTACCACATGACTCATCAACCGTGAAATCAAGGAAGAATTTAGCGATATCAACCATACAGTTGTCTTCGTCCATAACGATAAGTCCGCCCGAACCCATCATTGAACCGATTGCAAGAAGGTTATCATAATCAATCGGAATATCGAAGTGCTCTGCAGGGATACATCCGCCTGAAGGTCCACCTGTCTGTGCTGCCTTAAACTTCTTACCGTTCGGAATACCGCCACCGATTTCTTCAACAACTTCTCTAAGAGTTGTTCCCATGGGAACCTCTACAAGACCTGTGTTCTTAATCTTACCACCAAGTGCGAATACCTTAGTACCCTTTGACTTCTCTGTACCCATTGAAGCAAACCACTCGGGACCGTTTAAGATAATCTGAGGAACGTTAGCATATGTCTCTACGTTATTTAAAATTGTAGGTCTCTCAAACAAACCTTTCTCTGCAGGGAACGGAGGTCTCGGACGAGGCTCGCCTCTCTTACCTTCGATTGAAGTCATAAGAGCTGTCTCCTCACCACAAACGAATGCACCTGCACCGAGTCTTAATTCAATATCAAAGCTAAAATCAGTATCGAAAATATTCTTACCGAGTAAGCCATATTCTCTAGCCTGATTAATAGCTATCTGAAGACGTTCTACTGCGATAGGGTACTCTGCACGAACATATATGTAACCCTGGTCAGCGCCGATTGCATAACCTGCAATAGCCATAGCCTCGAGTACAACGTGCGGATCACCTTCAAGAACCGAACGATCCATGAACGCACCGGGGTCACCCTCGTCAGCGTTACAACATACATATTTCTTGCCTTCTTTTACAAGATCCTTAGCAAGCTGCCACTTACGGCCTGTAGGGAAACCTGCACCACCGCGGCCACGGAGTCCTGCTGCTAAAAGTGTATTAATAACATCATCAGGTGTCATCTCTGTAAGAACCTTACCGAGTGCCTCATATCCTCTTGTACCGATGTACTCATCAATATCCTCGGGATTGATAACACCACAGTTACGAAGAGCGATTCTGTGCTGCTTCTTATAGAAGTCTGTCTCGTTAAGAGACTTAATTCCGTCTTCTGTTACTGTCTCACTGTATACGAGACGTTTAACAATTCTACCTTTCAAAAGGTGTTCATAAACGATTTCCGCGATATCTTCATTCTTAACCATTGAATAGAATGTAGCTTCCGGATAAACGATCATAATCGGGCCGAGTGCACACAAACCGTGGCAACCTGTCTGTACTACACAAACTTCTTCCTTAAGCCCAGCTTTGTCGATTTCTGCCTGCAGTGTTTCCATAATCTGCTGACTTCCTGAGGAAGTACAACCGGTTCCACCACAAACCAAAACGTGTGAACGATACATTTTTTGTCCTCCTCAAAAATTATTTCATGCTGTTAATTGTATATTCTGTAACAACCTGTCCACCGAGTACATGCTTATCAAGTACTTCAAGTGCCTTCTCAGCTGTCATTTTAACATATGTTACTTTATCTTTACCGGGTTCAAAAACCTCGATAATCGGCTCATACTGGCAAAGTCCGATACAACCTGTCTGTGTAACGGCTACATTGTCAAGAGCTCTTGTCTGTACTGCATCTGAAAGAGCTGTAAGAACCGGTCTTGCACCACTTGCAATACCACATGTTGCCATGCCGACAACTACTCTTGTCTGATTCTCATCTTCAGAACGAACGCCTACACGGCCCTGCATTCTTTCTCTTATTGCTTTTAATTCTTCAAGAGATTTCATGTGAAACATCCTCCTATTTTTTATATTAGTAATCCATTATCTACTTCCGTCTTGTTCTCACTTAAGTATTCCTTTATGTATTCGGAAACCTCGTATGAGTCAAGTTCAACATCACCAAGGATTTGCTTAAACTCCCTTGTATCAAGTTCAAAGCCTCTCTCATCCACCTGATACTTATACAAGAAATCTATACCCGTATTATAATGAATCAAAGTATGAATCGTCGAATTAATATCACCAAGTGGCATCCTGTCAATATGTGAAAGCCCGAAAACTGCTTCCACTCTCGTACCTTTACCCAAAGTCGATTCTATAACAAATGAACCTCCGGTGCTCTCAGCAGCCAATTTAAAAAACGGAATACCGAGTCCGACTTTTCTCGTCTTCCTAGTCGTATAAAACGGATCTGTTACTCTCTTTACCTGTTCTTCATTCATACCGCAGCCATTATCTTCAATCACAACCGTAAGTGTATCTGCCGATGTAAGTGCTACAACACTTATCTCAACTAGAGAAGCTTTGGCTGTAATTGAATTCTGTGCTACATCCAGAATGTTTAAGGAAATCTCCGGCATCATAATGATTTACCAAAATCCTTATTCGTATTTTTTAAGAATATCTGCAACGTCATCAGCAGTAAGTCTGCCGTAAACGTCATCATTTACAGTAATAACCGGCGCAAGACCACAAGCACCGATACAACGACATGCCTCTAATGAGAACTTACCGTCAGGTGTACATCCGCCGCCTTCAATACCAAGTAACTCCTGTAATTTCTCGTAAATTTCACCTGAGCCCTTAACATAACATGCAGTACCAAGACATACTGAAATCTTGTACTTACCCTTAGGGTTGAGTGCAAACTGTGAGTAGAATGTTGCTACTCCGTATACCTTCTCGAGCGGTATATTCATCTCGTTTGCAATAATAGTCTGGACTTCAATCGGAAGATATCCGTATATCTCCTGTGCCTTCTGCATAACCGGCATCAAAGCACCCTTGTCATCCTTCAATTCCTGAATAACTTTAATAAGTTGTTCTTCCTGTTCTTTTGTTCCGTTAAAAGGCACTGTACAAATCTTGTTAGCTCTCTTGCTCTCGCAATTGCATGAACATGTGCCTTCGCCAAAAGAATCTGTGATTTTTTGAGAAACCATTTTCTACCTCCTTGACTATTTTTTAACAATCTGAATTACACTATGTCAAAAATTACATGACAATATGTCGCCATATACATGACATTATAACACACCTTATTTTAAAAATCTACAATATATTGTAATTTTAAAATTGTTTTTAAATTATTTTTCGGGTATATTCCTTTAGCCATGATTTTTCGTCTTCATCAAGATATTCTGCCAATTCGGAATATACTTTTTCGTGATATTTGTTGAGTCTCTCAATATCCTCTTCATTCAAATATTTGGTGTCGATTCCGTCCAGATCAATCGGCGCAAGTGTAAGTGTTTCAAAACACATATAACGCCCATACTCATTTACAAAAGCTTCCTTACATAAAAGCTCATTCTCGATTCTTATGCCGTGACTACCCTCAACATAAACACCCGGCTCATTACTTGTAACCATTCCTTCTTCAAAAACACCGCTGTCGTTACGCTCTGCAACCGTTTTCCAGCGAAAACCGTTCGGTCCCTCGTGAACACTGAGCATATAGCCAACACCGTGTCCCGTACCGCATCTGTAATCAAGCCCCTCACTCCAAAGCGGACCTCTCGCAAGAATATCAAGATTCTGACCGTTGCACCCATATAAAAATTTAGCATCAGAAAGTGCAAGCATGCCTTTTACTACAAGTGTAAAATGCTTCTTCCACTCGTCTGCCACCTCTCCGAGCACAAATGTCCTTGTAATATCCGTGCTTCCTTCAAGATAATGTCCGCCGGAATCCACAAGAAGCAAGCCCTCCGCCTTAAGTGTAGCACAGGATTCTTCAGTTGCACTGTAATGCATCATCGCGGCATTAGCATTATATGCACTTATTGTATCAAAACTCGGTCCTTTGTAGTTAAGCATCTGACTTCTTAATGATTCAAGATACTCTGCCGTACTTATTTCCGTCATCGAAATCTTGCCGATATTGTTTTTAAGCCAATACATAAATTTTGTAACAACAATACCATCTTTAATGTGTGCATCCACAAGATTCTTCTGCTCTATCTCATTTTTCATTGCCTTCATTTTAAGTGAAGGGTTCGGATAATCTATAAGCTGGATGTGTCGGTTTTCCAAAACCTTCTTGATTGTAAAATTAACCTTACTTTTATCAAGAAGAACTCTCTGATTTGTAGGAAGATTGCCGAGATATTTCAAAAGGTCTGCATAATCCGTCGTTACAACCCCTGCCTTTTCCATAGCGGCC
>JAZNXQ010000187.1:0-10647 GCA_045593945.1 Lachnospiraceae bacterium
GTAAAGCATATGATTTGTAAATTGTAAAACTGTTTTGAAAGGATTACTATGGCAAAAAAACCAACACTAAAAATAGCATATTCGGCAGTGTGTATTGCGCTTGCCATGGTACTGCCCTTCCTTACAGGACAGATTCCTCAGGTAGGCAACGCCATATCACCCATGCACATTCCCGTATTCCTATGTGGATTTTTATGCGGATGGCCTTATGGAATCATCGTAGGATTTATTTCCCCGATTCTCCGCTTTTTCGCATTCGGAATGCCTCCGCTTATGCCAAAAGGACTCTCTATGGCCTTTGAGCTTGCAACATACGGATTTGTTTCGGGAATTCTCTATAAAAAGCTTCCGAAAACCACACTCAACATCTACATATCGCTTATCGTAGCAATGGTTGCGGGCAGAATCGTGTGGGGTGCGGCAAGGTTTGTTCTTGCCGGTATCAGTGGTACGGAGTTTCCATTTTCTGCGTTTATCGCGGGCGCGGTGACTACAGCGCTTCCGGGAATAATCCTGCACTTGATTATTATTCCGCTGATTGTACTGGCACTGAAGAAAGCGAATTTTATTTTAAATGAATAACCAAAAGAGTTGTCGGAAGCAAACCCTCTGGCAACTCTTTTTTACATCAGCGGCGCTATAAATTTTAGCAGAATTCCTGCAAGTCTCATAGATATCTTTTCTTTTTTGACATCGTTCATTGTAATAAGCTTACTGATTTGCATGGTTTCCTGCATATCCTTCTCTATGTCGCGAATCGCCGGCACTTCGTGCATATATGCCGCACATTCAAAGTGCAGGTACAAACTTCTGAAATCAAGATTAATAGTGCCGACAACCGCGCGTTTATCGTCACTGACAAATACTTTAGAGTGAATAAAGCCCGGCAGATATTCATAAACCTTTACTCCTGCCGTAATCAAATCCTTATAATGTGTCTTTGCAAGCGCAAAGGCATATTTTTTATCGGGAATATGCGGAAGTATAATACAAACCTCCACACCCCGCTTTGCCGCAAAAGTAAGTGCCTGTAGCATCTCATAGTCAAGAATTAAGTACGGTGTCATTATATGAACATATCGCTCAGCCTTATTAATGATGTCCATGTACACCATTTCGCCGACTCGCTCACTGTCAAGCGGACTGTCGCCGTACGGAAGCACATAACCCGCCGTCTTCACCTCACTCTTATAATCAATATTCACATAAGTATTGTAATCTCGTACCCTATTATCCACGTCCCACATCTGCAAAAACATCAGCGTAAAGCTTTTTACTGCCTCACCCTTAAGCATTATCGCCGCGTCCTTCCAGTGCCCGTGAAGAGTCTTCCTGTTAATGTACTCGTCCGAAAGGTTAACGCCGCCCGTAAAGGCCGTATGACCGTCAATAATCGCAATCTTTCTGTGGTCGCGGTTGTTGTAGTAGGTCGATACGAACGGTCTTAACGGAGCAAAAGGCTTGCACTTTATACCAAGCGCCTTAAGCTTTTTGGGATAATTGTTCGGAAGCAGGAATATCGAGCATGTTCCGTCATACAGCACTCTGACTTCCACTCCTTCTCTTGCTTTTTGCTCCAATATATTTAAGATACGCCCCCACATATATCCTTCATTTATCGTGAAATACTCTAAGAAAATAAACTTCTCTGCCTTTTCAAGTTCGCAAAGTAATGCCTCAAATTTATCCTCCCCGCTCGCAAAATACTTAACCTCCGTATTCTCATATACCGGAAATCCGCCGTGCTTTAGGGCATATTGTTCAAGATTGTACAAATCGCGTTTTTTCTCTTTTAAAGCCTCCGGTAGTTCCCGTTTAGGAAGATACGGTTGACTCTCCTTAAGCAGATATTCAAGTCTTTTGTGAAGCAATCTGTGACCAAGGTCCGCCTCTACAAACATATAAAGCAATGCCCCGAATATCGGCAGTGCCAGAATCAAAATCGCCCACGTAAGCTTCATAGCCGGATTCATTGTTCTGTTAAGCAGTATAATTATCATTACTATACTAAAAATAAATGAGCTTCCAAAAGCAATGACAATATACTCACCAAGGAATGCAAAAAAAGCAAACAACACCAGAAACTGTAAAAGAAGCAACAACGCCACAACCATGGTTCGTCCGAATATAATATTTAGAATTCCTCTTTTTCCTTTTTCAAGAAGCAGGATCTTTTCTTCCTGTTCTCCCATGTTCTGTCCAACGTCCTCGCGCAATAATATTCACCTCCCTACAACCACAAAATCCCTGTTTTTATTATACGAAAAAAACGGCAGGGTTCTACACCCTGCCGTCAGATTTAAGAATAATTTTATTCTCAGTTTATATTTACTTCAAAATCTCGTCAATCTTCTTCATTTCTTCATCTGTAAATTCCATATTTTCAAGAGCCTTAACATTCTCAACTACCTGAGATGAACGGCTTGCACCAAGAATTACTGATGTAAGTCTGCCCTGCTTAAGTGCCCATACAAGTGCCATCTGAGCAAGTGACTGACCTCTGTCCTTAGCCATATCGTTAAGCTTTGCAATCTTTGCAATCTTCTCTTCTGTAATAGCCTTTTCACTTAAGAATACGCTCTTTCCTGCAGCTCTTGAATCTGCAGGAATACCGTTAAGATACTTGTCGGTAAGCAAGCCCTGTGCAAGCGGACAGAAAGCAATACCGCCCATTCCTGCCTCTTCGATAACAGGAATAAGTGCCTCTGAGCCTCTCTCAAGCATTGAATAACGATGCTGATGGATAAGGCAGGGTACATTCATCTCCTTAAGTATTGCAGCAGCTTCTTTAAGTCTCTCCGGGCTGTAATTAGAAAGTGCCACATAAAGAGCTTTACCCTGACGTACAATTCCTGCAAGTGCGTCCATTGTCTCCCAAAGGGGTGTCTCCGGGTCGGGTCTGTGATGATAATAAATATCTACATAATCAAGTCCCATACGCTTAAGGCTCTGATCAAGGGATGCTACAAGATACTTCTTGGAACCAAAGTTACCATACGGTCCCGGCCACATATCATAACCTGCCTTAGTAGAAATAATAAGCTCGTCTCTGTAAGGCTTAAGGTCTGTTGCAAGCATCTTACCAAAGTTCTCTTCTGCGCTTCCCGGTGTAGGGCCATAGTTGTTAGCAAGATCAAAGTGTGTAATTCCAAGATCAAAGCTTGTCTTTACAATATCAAGCATATTATCATAGTTGCTGCCGCTACCAAAGTTGTGCCACAATCCGAGTGACATTGCCGGAAGCTTAAGTCCCGTCTTACCACTTCTGTTATAAACCATTTTGTCATATCTGTTCTCGTTAGCTATATACATTATTCTTCTCCTTTCACGGTATCTACTACCCATTTAATTCTGTTAATATCCACTCCTCTGCCGAGAGAGCAGTCTGCACCTATAATCATACCATTTTCTGTGTTCTCTTCCAACCATTTTTTCGTAAATGCTACAATTTCTTCCTTTGTTCCCGAGCAAAGCACTGCGTCATCTCTGTTATCAAAGCCTCCGATCACACATTTGCCTCCAAAGAACTTCTTGCCTTCCGGAAGCGTCATATTCTCTACGAAAACTGCCCAGTTTATAGCCTTTGCCGGATAATCCTGCCATACTTCGATTCTGTTCTTATCTCCTGCCCAGCCACAGCAGTGAAGCATATTGTTCTCACTGAGCTTATTGGCAGCCTCAAGAACCTTAAGGTCACTCGGTGTAACAAGCTTGCGATACTCGTCATATGTAAATCTGAATTCCTCAGCATTCTGTACGCAGTAATAAATACCGTCGCAGCCCGCCTCCTCAATTATGAGCTTACTAAGTGTGATCGCATCCTGCGCGATAACATCAAAAGCATATAAAACTGCATCCGGATCCGCTTTAAGATGACTCATAAGAAGCTCCTCAGATGTTCCGAATCTGAAAAATGACATCGGACAGAACACGTTATAAAATGTACAGCATTCTCCGTTAAGGCGCTCAACTATCTCCTTTGCACGCTTAACCTGTCCCTGTATAAACGGATGATCCGCGCCGAGTGGCTTCATGTTATACCAGTCCTTCGGCTCTTTAATCTGCGGAATAATCGGATTGGGATAATCAAAAAATCCGTCACACATAATTTTTATAAAATCAGTATCACATGTCTTGTAATAATCAAGATGTGCATCAACACAGTCCTTGTCTAAATCCATATCTAATGGGAAATGAAACCAAAAACCTACCGGCGGTCTGTCAACCGGCTTGTTGTTCATTGCATTAAGTACTCTTTCTCTCTTAGTCATAACAAAACCCTCCCTTGTATTTTTGACAACATTATAACAAGCGATTTTTGCCTTTTCTTTTATTATATAGCCAATTTCTATGCAAAATCGCTTATTGTTTTTCACGTCAAAGAGATGCAAAACGACTATATGAGCGATTTTGCATAGTTTTCGGCAAATATATATTAGAAAAGTTTTTTTAATTATACTATAATTTAAACAGGTAATTAATAGGAGGTCTTTTACAATATGTCAGCATTTACAAAGCAGGCTGTGGAAGAATGGGTTGACAAACAAATGCCCGATTTTCTTAACGACCTGATTACAATCACCAACATAAGAAGTGTTGCCGAAATCGACAGCAACATAGCACCCTATGGTCAGGGTTGTATTGATGTTCTTAATAAAATGCTGGAGATTGGACAGAGCTATGGTTTTAACACACGCAACTATGACAATTATGTAGGTTGCATCGAACTTAACGACCTTAAAGACGACATCGGAATCTGGGCACATCTTGACGTGGTACATGAAGGCGAAGGTTGGGTATATCCTCCGTATCAGGCGCAAATCAAGGATAACTACGTTATAGGGCGCGGTTGTCAGGACAACAAAAGCTCCGCAATAGTCGGTCTTTATACACTTAGATTTCTCAAGGAATTCAACATTCCCGTCACTCATAATGTGAAGCTGTTCTGCGGAACTTGTGAGGAACAGGGCATGTACGACCTTGATTATTTTACAAAGCATTACCCCTGTCCCGCACTTTCACTCGTTCCGGACAGTGGCTTTCCCGTATGTTGCGGTGAACGTGGTTCCTTTAATGGTGAATTTATCTCAGACAAGGAATTTTCAGATGATATAATTGATTTTTACACCTCCAATTCCATATACATGGTACCGGAGAAGGCAGTTATCGTACTTAAAAAAAGCGACGCATTGCTTGAGAAGATAAAAGTTCTTCCTGAAAATGTTAAGATTGACATAAGCGATAATGTCACATTAACCGTAACAGGTGCATCCAAGAATGCGTTTATGCCGCGCGGAAGTATAGATGCTATGCTCATCTTGCTTACAGAATTACATAATCACGATATTTTATCGGCACACGACGACGCAATCTTTTCACTTTGCCGTGAAATCAATGCTACCTATGACGGTACTGCACTTAATGTCAACTGTACCGACGAGATTTCCGGTCCGCTTGTACTTACATGCGTTATCGCCAAGAACGAAGACCGACACTTAAAGGCAACCTTTGTTTCCAAATTCCCCATTTCAAAAAATGACACTGATTTTGAGGGAATCGTAACAAATGTATGTAAGGAACGCGGATATTCCTTTAAAGTAACACGATATGGCAAGGCCAATTATTTTGATCCGAACAATCCTATTGTTGGAAAACTTACAAGTGTTTACAACGACTACATGGGTCTTGATACCAAGCCTTTTGTAATGAGTGGCGGCACATATGCCCGCAAGCTTCCAAACGCATTTGCATTTGGAACCGGCATGCCACTTCCCAAGCCACCGGAAGGACTATTTTTACCGGGACACGGCGACTATCATCAGCCTGACGAGGCTATTTCAATCACAAGAATGCGTAATGCACTTGTGATATATATTCTCAGTTTTCTTGAAATTGCGTAGCATACTTTTTATTAAAGTTTAATGCAACGAAAGAGCATTCATGGTACTTCCCCCCCCCATTCCATGAATGCTTTTTCGTTGCAAAACTTTTTATGGATAATCACCACAGCATTTGGTATAATCATAACATAAAATAATTGGAGACCAACATGAACAATTCAAGCTCTAACTTCACTCTTGAATATAGAGAATATATTTTGCCGGATGAATTTCCGGTACTTGTTCTTGCACCCAAAAATGCTATTTTCACAGGTAATTTTTCACAGCCGGAGAGAAAATATCATTTTCACAACTGTATCGAAATCGGTATTTGTTATGAAGGGGAGCACTCTCTTCTTTTTGAAGACAGCGTATACAAAATATCTCCCGGAACATTTTTTGTGTTGCCTCCTTATACCATGCACTTTATGAACCGCGACGACAGAACCCTGCCCGCCAATTGTGAATATCTTTATATAAAACCCGAGGAGCTTTTACAGGGCTTTTATCCTTTCCAAATGCCCGCTGAGATGATGTGGTATAAAAATGCCACGGTACCCTTTATTTTTTCAAAAGAGACTCATTCTGTCATTTATAAAATTATTGAGAACATTCTGTGCGAATACAAGGACCAACACAGCAACTATAAACTTGTAATTAAAGGCTTGTTTCTAAGCCTTATGACAGAACTGACAAGAGCGGTCTCTATAAGCAACTGTGAACAATACCCTTCTAAATATCAGAGCATGTCCAAAATTCAGCCTGCCCTGCAGCACATACATCATAATTACGCACAGCCACTCAAAATAGCTGAGCTTGCGGCAATCTGCCACATGAGTACTTCCGGATTTTGTACGTTATTTTCCGACCTCATGCACAACTCGCCCAACCGCTACATTAATTCTTTGAGACTTGAGAATGCATGTAAGCTTCTTCGCAGCACTGAGCTTCCCGTACTTGATATATCAATTGAAACAGGTTTTTCGTCATTGTCGAATTTTTATAAAATGTTCAAAGAGCACTACAACATGTCACCTCTAAAATGGCGCAATGACAAACGTACAATCCGCAAAAAGAACTACAAATACTCCCCTTTTCTTCCGGAGGCTTAATTATGCAAAACACTTTTCCAGAAATCTCAAATTTACAGGTAGCTGTTAAAATAGGGCGCTGTATTTCTACCGGCGACCTTGTTTTCCTGCCCGAAACCACAAGCCGCTTCCTTGAAGAAATCCCTGCGGATTTTTCAAATAATTTATCTTATGAATACCTGTATTTTGACCCTTTTCTCATGTTTAATGAGTTACTTAATAATAAAGAGGTCCAAAAAATACTTTTTATATTGCCCGAATGCTATGGTCGTTTTCTAAAGGAACAATATACCGACATTTGTTTTCTTGCCGAGCTTATTTTCAATGAATTCCACCGCAAGAAAGCTCACTACGAGGATGCCATAAGAGGGCTTCTTCTTTCGCTGATTTCATTGATTGTGCGCAATCTTCCCAAAGAAAACCGTCTCAAAAAGTCCGATTCACAAATACAAACCGCACTGCTTTTTATACACAATAATTATGCAGACAAATTATCTGTTGCCGACATGGCAAAAGAATGTTGCAACATGAGCGAATCTCACTTCAGACGTAAATTTGTTGAAATTATGCATATTTCACCACTGGATTATATTAATTCACTCAGAATTCATAAAGCCTGCCAGCTTATTTATCACAGCGAAATGCATATCAATGAGATTGCCCAGTCAGTTGGCTTTACGACACTTTCAAGCTTTAACAGGCAATTTCAGATGCTTACGGGCACTTCACCTACTAAATGGCGCAAAACCCATATTAACCCGGTATCACAGATATACTATACGGTAACGGGCTCATAACTTTCTTTCACAAGGAGTTTTTAGCAATGACAGATATTTTATCTTCTTCAGGAATAAAGGAACATCTTAACGAACAAAACAAAGACTTGAGTATAGAAATTTACCCGGTACTGGATTCGACGAATCTGACTCTTAAAGAAAAAGCTGCTTCAGGTGCTCCCGAAGGCACTGTTATCATTGCCGAGGAACAGACAATGGGCCGCGGTCGTTTCGGCCGCAAGTTTTTCTCCCCTGCGGGCACAGGTATCTACATGAGTATTCTTTTGCGACCACAGCTTGAACCTTCAGATTCCACTCTCATTACAACCGCAGCCGCAGTCGCGGTTTCGGAAGCGATTGAAGAAGTAACCGGTGCTTCAACATCTATCAAGTGGATCAATGACATTTGGATTATCAATCCCGATACCGGCAAACATTCCAAGATTTGCGGAATTCTTACTGAAGCCGCTTTATCCTCAGGAAGCAGATACCCTGACTACATTATTCTCGGTATCGGTATAAATGTTTTCGAGCCGGAAAACGGATTCCCGACAGAACTTTTAGACATTGCAGCTTCCGCTATAGGTTCTGACCGGTCCATCAAAAACTCCAATGATTCTTTAACAGACTTGGCACAGTATGACGGCAGTTATTTACACAATACACGTAATCGTATCATCGCGGCTGTACTTAACAAATTCATGGTTTACTACCCGGAACTTACGAAACGCTCTTTCCTTGATGAATACAGGCGTCGCTCCATAGTTCTCGGCCGTAAAATAAATGTCATCGAGAACACTCTTCGCCCTGACGTTTCCTTTAGTGCAACTGCAATTGCAATCGATGATGACTGCAACCTGATAGTTGAGCTTGAAGACGGCACCCGGAAATCACTCTATAGCGGTGAAATCAGCATACGTTTATAATTATTACAGATAAAACAAGGAGCCATGCAAATTTTACTTTGCATAGCTCCTTATTTAAAACCCTATACACAATTAGTTTTCAGCTACTCTTCTCTCAGCCATTTCATCCTGCATTGTTGCAAGAGTCTTCTTATCAAGATTATAGATAACGGCTAAGCCGACAAACTGCATCACTGCACTGAACATATATAATCCGGCAACAAGCCAACACATATTAGCTGCTGTTGCAGCAGACTGTGCACCAACACCAAGGTCAGAATTATATCCCAAGAATCCCATTAATAAGAGAACGATGGACGGTCCGATACCCTGTGCAAGCTTACGGAAGAATGAATGAAGTGAATAAACTGTACCCTCTTCTCTCTTACCGGTCTTCCACTCGTTGTAATCGATAGCATCTGCCATAAGTGCCCATGATACACATGTATAGATACCCATACCCATACCGTAAATACATAATGCTGCAATATAGATAACAAGTGCAAGATTTCTGTCAGAAATCAACGGGAAGATGAACATCAGAACACCGCCTGCAAGAGACACTATTGTTCCTGCAACAGAAGCTTCCTTCTTTCCCCACTTAGCAACAATTTTCTTAATGAACGGCATAAAGATTAACATCGGAAGAAAACCGATAAGCTGTACGATACCCGAAAGTTCTGCCATGCCGAAATAAATCGCAAACATGATTGATACTGCGGTAGTAGCCGCATTCATACCAAGGAACATACCCATAGCCGCAAGTGTTGCACCTACTGCAGGACGGTTCTTCATGAAGTTACCGAAAGCCTTAATAATATTGAACTTCTCTGTGTCATTTGTCTTAACAGAATTCTCGTCCACGCGGATAGTAATGTTTTTAAGCATGAAAAGGAATGCGATAAAACCTAAAACACCCATTATAAGTGCTGCAATAAAAACTCTTTCACCCAAAAGTTCCTGAACCTGCTTGCCTGTCTCGGCATTCATTACAGGATTACCGCTTGCATCAAAAACCTTTTTCCAAATCAACATCGGAAGGATAATATTCGGGAGCAAATTACCAAATATTGAACCTACACTACGCCATGTTGATAACTGTGCTCTTTCACCTGCATCCTCTGTAACAAGTGAAAGCATTGAGCCGTAAGGAACATTGGCAACCGTATAGCATGCATCCCAAACAATATAACCAAGAATAAACAAAATAGCCTTGATAATAACCGGAGCCTTAGGTACAGGAATAAATACAAGCGCACCTGCAACCAAAAGACCTATTGCACCGATTAAGATATAAGTCTTAAACTTACCCATTCTGTACTTTCTTCTGTCAGCATCAATCATGGAACCGATAAGCGGGTCGTTTACCGCATCCCAAATCTGTACAGCTAAAAGAAGTCCTGAAAGAAGTCCTGTCTCAAGCATCATGTAAACAAGCCAGAAAGTCTGAACTGTTCCCTTAAGTGAAAAACTCATGTTACAACCAAAATCACCTGCTGCATACGCAATTTTGTCTCTCATGCCAAACTTGCGGTATTCCTTGTTTGTCTTAGAAGTATCCATTATAATTTCCTCCTATTTATCTTCTCTCTTATTTAGAGGGGCAGTCTCTCCTCTGCCCCTTAAGGCACATTATTTTTTCTTAATCTTGTTAAGTTTCTTGTTAAACGCAAGCATCTCGTCTTTAGTAAGAGGCTTAGCTCCCATTGTTCCCATCATCGAAAGAAGTCTCTTTACGGTAAATCCACCGAGGAATCCCATCATGTCTTTGCTCTGCATCATCGAACCGGCATCCACCATGGTCTTCTTACCCTTCATTGCCTTCTTCATAAGACCGAGGAATGCAAGCTTGCCTCTGAAGGTTGCAAGTACATCGCTTGCCTTGTCGTTAATTGAGAAACGTCCTTCAGGCGCTGTAATTTCAAACCAGTTGAGAACATCTCCGGATTCTGTCATACGGTAATCATTGTTAAACTCTTCTACCTTTACAATCTTG
>JAZNXQ010000188.1:0-2652 GCA_045593945.1 Lachnospiraceae bacterium
TGTCATGAAGAGTGTATACAGACACAACAGAATAGAATCAGAGAAAGAATCACAGCGAAGAATCGCAAATTTAATACAATCTAACATTTCCTGATATTTTTAAATGTTATGTAAACTGTTCTACGACAAATCCATGACAAAATTATATTAAATTATAACAAAAAAAGTTTACTACTGCTAAACTCTTTTAATCATTACTAAACAGACAAAAAGCGAGAAAACCTTTTATCCTCAAGGCTTTTCCCGCTTTTTCGCATCATTACCATATTCTGTTTTTAGGCATAAAAAAGTCGAGGTGACAGGATTCGAACCTGCGACTTCTACGTCCCGAACGTAGCGCTCTACCAAACTGAGCCACACCTCGATATGGAGCTGAGGGGAATCGAACCCCTGTCCGAAAACCCATCCATTGAAGCATCTCCTATCACAGTCATTATTTTATGCTTGCGCCATTCCCTCCATAGAACGCCTAATGACAGGCTTTCTGCTTCAGTAGCTTCATAAAATCTTCCGAACCCTCAAAGCTTTGGGAACGAAGTGCCTCACAAAGTTGATGCCGGATTCTTAAACAGTGAGCGGTTTAAGGCCGACAGCCGCCAAATTAGGCAGCGTACGCTAAATTATCGTTTGCGTTTATATTTAAGTTCCGGATTACTGCGCGGTCCCGGCCCGCGGATAGCTTCTTCAATTTCAAAATCCCCGTCGAAACCAGTACAACCCCTAAGGATTAATTGGTTCTACAAACGAACAAAATGTATTATATAAAACTTTTTGCAAATCGTCAATAGTTTTTTTATTTTAATAGAGATTTTTTACTTTAAATTCCTTCTCAGCTTCTCTTCTCTGGTCCTTCTTTGCGATATCATCGCGCTTGTCATACAACTTTTTACCTCTGGCAAGGCCTATCTCAATCTTGGCAAGGCTTCCTTTAAAGTACACCTTAAGCGGTACAATTGTATATCCTTTGATGGACGCCTTCCCCATAATCTTATTGATTTCATAGCCGTGCAACAAAAGCTTACGTACTCTCAAAGGGTCCTTGTTGAAGATATTACCCTTTTCATAAGGACTAATGTGCATTCCGTAAATATACAGTTCGCCCTTGTCATCCTTAATATACGACTCCTTAATGCTGCACTTTCCCATACGAAGGGACTTAACCTCAGTTCCATGAAGTACAAGTCCTGCTTCGTAAGTATCTTCTATAAAGAAATCAAAATATGCCTTTTTGTTATTTGCCACAAGTTTAATACTATCTTTAGACATATTAAAACTCTTCCTCCCCGTCTTCTTCCGCCAAGATAAAATCTATGGTTCGGGTTATTTTATCACAACCTGCCACCTGAATCAATAGCTTTTCACCTAATTTGAAGGTTCTACCCGTATCCTTGCCTACCATCTCATACTTCTCTTCGTCATAATAGTAGTAATCATCCAAGAGATTATTAACATGGATCATACCCTCTATTGTATTCTCAAGTTCCACATAAATACCATAATTAGTTATACCTGAGATGACGCCTTCAAATACTTCACCGATGTAATCCTCGATAAACTCTACTTTCTTAAGTTTCTCAGTATCTCTTTCAGCCTCGTCTGCACGACGTTCTGTCTTGCTTGCATGGTCAGCAACCTCATTAAGGATTCCGTTGTAATGCGTCATTCTTTTCTCTCCGAGATTACCATTTAAATTCTCCTTAATAATACGGTGAATCTGCAAATCCGGATATCGTCTTATCGGAGATGTAAAATGGCAATAATACTTCGCAGAAAGTCCAAAATGTCCCGAACATGCAGTAGTATAACGTGCCTGCTTCATTGAACGGAGCGTAAGTCTGCTTATGAGTGCCTCCTCAGGTGTATTCTCGATTCTCTCAAGAAGCTTCTGAAGTTCCTTCGGGTGAATCTCTTCTGTCGAACCCTTCATTCCGTAACCGAAGTTATTAATAAAAATCTCAAGTTTCTGAATCTTCTCCGGGTCAGGCGTCTCATGTGTTCTGTACACAAACGGCATCTCCTGCCAGTAATAATCCTCAGCAATCGTCTCATTGGTAATGAGCATAAAATCCTCAATTATCTTAGTTGCGGTATTGCGCTCATAAGGCTTAATATCAACAGGATGTCCCTTATCATCAAGAATAATCTTGGTCTCCGGAAAATCAAAATCTATTGAGCCGCGCTTTCTTCTCTTGGAACGAAGAATACTTGCCAGTTCCGCCATAAGTTCAAACATCGGCACAAGTTCCTTATACTCTGCCTTCTCCTGCTCGTCATTATCTTCAAGAATCTTCTTAACACTTGTATAGCTCATTCTTCTGTCTATATGAATAAGTGTCTCCGCAATTTCATGACCTACAACATTTCCCTTAGAATCAATCTCCATAAGACAACTTAATGCAAGTCTGTCCACACCTGCATTAAGCGAACAAATACCATTAGAAAGCTTATGCGGAAGCATCGGAATCACGCGATCTACCAGATATACACTGGTGCCACGCGCAAGTGCCTCCCTATCCAGTGCTGAATTCTCCTGTACATAATTACTCACATCTGCAATATGCACACCTAGCACATAATTCTCTCCATCCATAGTAAGGGATACCGCATCATCCAGATCCTTCGCATCCTCACCATCGATTGTTACCATCATCA
>JAZNXQ010000189.1:0-2816 GCA_045593945.1 Lachnospiraceae bacterium
TATTAACCGCAACAATCATACCTTTGCCACGCTCATGCGCTATTCCGGCAATCTTCGCATCCTGCTCGGTAACGCCCTCTGTCGCGTCAATTACAAGTACAACAACGTCTGCACGCTCAACAGCGGATACAGTACGGATAATACTGTAACGCTCAAGTTCTTCTTTAATCTTGCTTTTCCTTCTAAGACCTGCCGTATCGATGAATACATACTCATTACCGTTTCTCTCAATCGGTGTATCAACAGCATCACGCGTAGTTCCGGCAATATCCGAAACAATAACTCGGTTCTCACCAAGAAGCTTATTGATAATTAAGAACTTACCTACATTGGGCTTACCTACGATTGCAACACGTGGTCTCTCGTCCTCTTCTTCCTCAAGCTTATCCTCCGGAAAATGCTTAACAACCTCATCAAGCATGTCACCGAGTCCGAGTCTTGAAGCCGCAGAAATCGGATACGGCTCACCGATACCGAGGTTATAAAACTCATATACATCCGGCATGAATTTTTCAAAATTATCTACTTTATTAACAACAAGAATTACAGGCTTGTGCGAACGTCTGAGCATGTCCGCAACCTTCGCATCAGCATCCTGCAAGCCCTGCTTAACGTCCGTCATGAAAACGATAACATCCGCAGTCTCGATTGCTATCTCTGCCTGTTCTCTCATCTGAGACAAAATAATATCCTTGGATTCAGGCTCGATACCGCCCGTATCCACCATTGTAAAGTTATAATTGAGCCAATTGACATCAACGTAAATACGATCCCTGGTAACACCGGGAGTGTCTTTTACTATAGAAATCATTTCGCCCGCAAGCGCATTAAACAACGTCGATTTACCGACATTCGGTCTTCCGACTATTGCGACAATCGGTTTACTCATAGTTCGTAACGTCCTCCATCTCTTGATTCTTTACAGGGTGTTTCCTGCATAAGCACGGCATCAATAAAATCCTGCCCGCTCGATTTTACAATATTTACCTTGACTTGTAAAGCCTTTTCGATATCTTCACGTGTTAAATCGTCAAGTAAAATTTCTTCTCCACTCTTAAACATGGCTATCGGAAGCAAAAGAACATCACCAAGCTCTTTGCCTTTAAGCTGTGCGATAATATCCTGTCCCGTAATAAGACCTGCCACAGTAATATTTTCGCCAAAAAAGTCATTGCGTATGGCAACAACATTAATTTTTACATTGGGGAAGCTCTGCATTATTCTCTCTGCCGCCGCGTCAAGCATCGGCGCAGCAAGCTTTCCTGTCGCAACCGTAACCTTGTGCGACCTGTCATCGCCCTTCATGTTCAAGTATCCCTCATCAAGCTCTGTCTGAAGAAGCCTCATCATGCCCACGCCGTTCTCAAGCTGCAGATATCCGTCATATCTCTCTTCTTCGGGAAGTTCACGCTCTGCAAGCAAATACCACTCGTCCGATGCATGTATAAAATGTATGTTATGCTCTGCATACATCTTCTTCTGCCAGCTTTCAATACAGTCGATAACATCTTCTGCCTCTTCTTTTGTAAAAGGCTCCAAAGGATACAGTCCGTCACGATATTTACTGATACCTACCGGAACCACCGATACACTCTGCATATACGGTGCATATTTAGAAAGGTCTCTAATACTTCGCTCAAGCTCTTCCTTGTCATTCACGCCCTTACAAAGCACAATCTGACCGTTCATCTCAATGCCTGCCTCGTAAAGCTTATCAATCTGCTTAAGAGCCTTGCCTGCGAAACGGTTGTTAAGCATCTTGCAACGAAGCTCGGGATTGGTCGTCTGCACGGATATGTTAATCGGAGCAAGATGAGAGCTGAGTAAGGTGTCGATATCCTTGTCCTTCATATTCGTAAGAGTCACGTAATTGCCCTGTAAAAATGAAAGTCTGGAATCATCATCCTTAAAATAAAGCGTATCTCTCATACCCTTGGGCATCTGGTCAATAAAGCAGAAAATACACTTGTTATGACAGGAACGATACTCGTCCATCAGACTGCTCTCAAATTCAATACCTAAATCCTCATCATAATCCTTGTCAATCTCAAGAAGCCACTCTTCACCATTCTGTTTCTTGATAAGAACTTCCAGATACGTATCGTCAATAAAAAAACGGTAATCAAAAACATCCTCTACCGTCTCGTTATTAATCTTTATAAGGCTGTCTCCCGGCTCAATACCCATCTCTTCCGCGATGGAACCTTCAAGCACGGAAGCAATTATATGTCCGCGTTTCTTCATAATTCACCAAACCTAAATTAATATATCTTCTTATGAGTATAAAATAAAAAGGAATGTTTCACAAGTCTTTTTGCCGTTTTTGCAAAAAAAGTTGTCTACATTCCAAAAGCATCTTTTATAAGTGTAATGTTATCTCCTTCAATCACAACAGCATCAAAACGGCACGGTATGTCCTGAGGCAATCTGCTGTTATACAAATAATACTCCGCAACCCTGTAAATCTTCTTTTGTTTCTTAAAGTCTATTGCTTCACCCGGATTTCCGCAATGTCCGTCAGCGCGGTATTTTACTTCGACAAAGACAAGATATTGCTCATCCGTGGCAATAATATCTATCTCGCCTTGACGGCATCTGAAATTCATTTGTACGATAGTATAACCTTGTTTTTGTAGGAATTCAGCAGCTATATTTTCTTTTTGTGTGCCGAGGGCACGGTTGTTTCTTTTTTCTGTCAAATTATTTATCCTCCGTTTTATGTTACTACATATTTGGTCATTTACATTTCGTATTGTTTATGGTATATTTTGGTAGTATTGATATTATCCCGGAAAGGACAATATTACGATTTCAAA
>JAZNXQ010000190.1:0-3223 GCA_045593945.1 Lachnospiraceae bacterium
TTTGCCATAAAATCATCCACGGTATCGGTCATAACAACAACAGTGTCATTGCCGTCGGTAAGATATTTTTCTTCAAAAAGACGCTCTGCGGGAATCGTAACGTCAACACCTGTCGTTGAGCGTGTCATATCCGTAGTACCAAGCAACGCACTGAGTACAACAGGACCGTACTTAAATGCGTATGTATTGTCACCGTCCGGAAGATTGTAAGCCACAACCTCCATCGGAAGTGTTATCGTAATAATTGTTCCGTCCGCAAAAGGTCCGTTTACAACGGCGTAACCGTTCACTCCTTCGCTTGTACCTGTCACGGCATAATTATAATCCGCACCGTTTACCGTAACGGTTGCATCCCCGCTTAACCAGTCAGGAAGTCTGAGTAAAATCGTACCGTCAAAATTGCCCTGAATTGTAAATTCAGCCTTGTCCGTCACCGGAATATCAGTTTTCTGTGTTACGACAATATCCTTATCTGTCCAATTAAGCACAGAAGCGATATACTGATTTACAATAAGTGTATTATCCTTGTGGAAATAAAAGCTTTCTCCAAGCTTTGTAAAATTCTCCATGCCTGAGCCCGTACAGCACCAGAACTTCGTAAACTCTTCGCCGTATACCTTAAAATACCCGCTTGCCATCGGCTGGAAATATGTTGTCATACCTGTCTCGGGATTCTGTGAGGACAAGATTGAATTTAAAAATGTATTCTCGTACCAGTCCGCATATTTAACATCGCCCGTAATCATGAAAAGAAGCTTAGTAAGCTTTAACATGTTGTATGAATTACATGTCTCACAGTTACAGTTAGTTCTTTCTTTATCGAGAACCTTGTCCTGGCCGAAATGCTCCCACTCGCTGTTACCGCCCGTAATATATGTATGGTCGCTTATAACCATATCCCAGAACTTCGCCGCATAATCAAAATATGCCTGCTCGCCTGTTACCACATAACGCTTAAGTGCTCCGAGAAACTTCGGAATTGTTGTGTTGGCATGAAGATTATTAAGTGCATTTTCCCCTGACTCTGCCTTATATACCTTATCAAAAAGTGCTACCTGGTCAAAGCTGTGAGCTGCTTTAGCATGCTCCTCCTTGCCCGTAATCAGGTAAACATCATACATACAGTCATTCATTCCGCCGTACTCAATCGACAAAACCGTTCTCTGCGTTGCTTCCGTCCATCTGCTTGTTCTTGTGTATACCCAGTCACCAAGCTTTGATACAACCTCTTTGGCAGTAGCGGCCACTGCTGCTGAACCGTCATCCGTCATATTCGCAACTGACACAAGACCCTCAAAAATCTTATGCATCGTGTACCACGGCACCCACGCCTGTGTTGTGATATTGGTCATGTTCTTTTCAACATTGTCAAACTGCTGCTCTATATTCATTCTGTTGCGGATGGTCGCACCAAAAATATATCCCGTACCAACCGCATCCTGACACTCCTTAAGACCGTCAATAATAGTCGTAATCATCGCAAGAAGCTGCGCCTTCTGATCCGCTGTAATATTCGCAGACTGATATGCATGAACACATGCCGTTATGTAATGTCCGATTGTGTGGCCGCCGATAAGCGAATTCTCCCAACCCGGATATCTTGTCTTGCCTCTCATGTCCACACCTGCAGTATCTCTAAAGCCCGCGAGCAAGCGGTCCGCATCAAAAGAAAGTAGATATTCTACCTCCTTTTCAAATGCATTCACACAATATTCATCTAAAAGTGTCACTTCTCCGAGCGAAAAATCTTTTGCTCCAATCAAATTCATCTCTTCCTTGCTCCTTCCTGCTGCATTTACCGTAATATTTCCTGATACAACCGGTACGGCCGTTATGCCAATCACAGTTGCCAGAACCGTGCACAATGCCCGCATTCCTCTTTTTTTCATATAAAATCCTCCCTTTTTTATTTTACCAACATACTCCGATTATAACAATCCTTATCCTGCGAATAAATCCCGAAAGGTTCGAATAGGTGTGAAAAAGTTATGTGACATTTTCACACTTATATGATATACTATAATAAAAACCGGGAAAGGTGGGGTTTTATGCGAATTTGTGAGTTTGATACAGCAAAAGATTTTATTTACCATTGGTGTGGCAAATTCATTTCTCCAAATGAAGAGTGGGTGCACTTAACAAGAAATCTGCTCGACTATGAATTGTTCGTGGTAACCGACGGAACACTCTATGTTGCCGATGATGCCCATAAATATGAGGTTTTTCCGGGACAGTACCTGCTTATGCCACCAACTTTTTTTCAACACGGATACAAATCCGGCTCCTGCTCCTTTTACTGGATGCACTTCGGCTATAACAGAGAACAAAACGATCATACAGTGTTAAAAAGTCAGCTTTTGGCACCGGGCGAATTAACCTACCGCGAGAATAGAATGTTACTTCCCATTCAGGGCGAATTAAAATCGCTCGAACGAATCACAATACTAATGAAACAGCTCCAGGATTCCGACAGACGATATCGCGAATCAACTTTAAACCGCTTCCTCTGTGGTACAATTCTTGCCGAGATTGCCGTACAAAGCCCCCTTTATCAGGCGTACGGCAACAAAAAGAGCCAGGAGCAGATTTACAGCGACATCGTCGACTATATTCACTGGCATATCAGTGAGAATCTTCGCGTGGCGGAGCTTGCGGAATACTTTGGATATAATGAAAAATACCTGACCACTTTTTTTAAAAGATTATCAGGCATTCCGATTAAACAATACATTCTTCAGGAAAAGATGGAACGTGCTAAGGCGGTACTTACCGAGACCAATCAACCTGTCTCGCAGATTGCCTACAGCCTCGGATTTTCCGACGCTCATAATTTTACTAACGCTTTCAAAAAGATAACAGAGCTTTCGCCATCCGAGTATAGGAATGGTTTTACAAAGCGGAATCTTGTACACAGATAAAAAGGAGAATACAATATGAAATTAATATCATGGAATGTAAACGGCTTAAGAGCATGTATGCAGAAAGGCTTTATGGACTTTTTTAATGAGGCAGACGCGGATATTTTCTGTCTGCAGGAGACAAAGATGCAGGAAGGACAGCTTGATATGGAACTCCCCGGCTACCATCAGTATTGGAACTATGCCGAAAAGAAAGGTTATTCCGGCACCGCACTGTTTACGAAAAATGAGCCTCTCAATGTAACATACGGCATCGGAATCCCCGAGCACGATCATGAAGGCCGTGTGATTACTGCCGAGTTTGA
>JAZNXQ010000191.1:0-20364 GCA_045593945.1 Lachnospiraceae bacterium
TTGAATTTAACATGAGGTGTGTGGAAACTTTAACAGAGCATTATGCGATGATAGGCATGGCTACTGTGGTAGAGGGGTATCCGCTTTATTATGAGGCGACCAATGAAAAGGGACTCAGTATGGCGGCACTTAATTTTCCGGGCAATGCGGATTATAAGCCTTATCTTGAAGGGTGCGATAATATAGCTCCTTTTGAATTTACACCGTGGATACTCGGTAAATGTGCGGATGTTAGTGAGGCTTTGTCCGAACTTTCAAAAATCAATCTTGTAAATATTAGTTTTGGAGAGAGCTTGCCACTTTCACCGCTTCACTGGATTATTTCAGACAGAGAGCAATCAATTGTCATTGAAAGTATCAAGTCAGGCCTTAAAATTCATGAGAATCCCATCGGGGTTCTTGCCAATAACCCTACTTTTGATTATCATATGATGAACTTGAATAACTATATGGCACTTCATGAAGGCGCACCCGAGAATAGGTTTTATGATTCGGATAATCTTAAGGTATACAGTCTCGGAATGGGTGCGTTTGGACTGCCCGGTGATTTTTCATCGGCCTCGCGATTTGTCCGTGCCGCCTTTGTAAAGCAGAAGTCACACTGTGGTGAAAGTGAGAAAGAGAGCGTGAGCCAGTTTTTTCATATCCTTGGGGCTGTTGCGATGCCGAAAGGTTGCGTGCTCGTACGTGACGGCGAATATGAATATACAAGATACACCTCCTGCTGCAATGTGGACAAGGGTATTTATTATTACACGACATATGAGAACAGTACCGTGACTTTAGTGGATATGAATTTGGTGGATTTGCAGGCTGATAAAATATATGTTTTTGATTTGGTATAAATATACGGAGAATAAATATGATTTATTTATCGCACTTTGATTTTCCAAATGAGGACAGAGAATATAATTTTATTTTGGGGCAGAAGCGTACTTGCTATGATACTTACTACCCTTTTAAAATTTTGTCAAAAAACAATCTGTCAATGCTTGATTTTGAGCCGGTTACGATTCTGTACGGCGGTAACGGCTCGGGCAAATCGACGGCACTTAATGTTATAGCGGAGAAACTTGAACTTGATAGAGATACACTCTATAACAGAACGAATTTTTTTGAGGATTATACTGATATGTGTTCGTATGAGCTCGAGACGCCGCTTACAAGGGACAGCAGGATTATCACAAGTGACGATGTATTTGATTTCATGCTGAATTTAAGGACGATTAATGAGGGAATCGACAGAAAAAGAGAAGATTTGTTTGAGGATTATCTCGATACAAAATATTCTAAGTTTCGCATGAAGTCACTTGATGATTATGAACAGCTTAAAAAAGTGAATACGGCAAGGCGTACTACACAGTCACAGTATATAAGGAACAATCTTGTAGGGAATGTTAGAGAGCATTCTAACGGAGAAAGTGCATTTATATATTTTTGCGAAAAGATAAAAGAACCGGGACTGTATCTGCTTGACGAGCCGGAGAACAGCCTTTCACCCGAAAAACAGCAGGAACTTTTAAAATATCTTGAAGACTCGGCAAGGTTTTTCGACTGTCAGTTTATTATTGCAACGCATTCACCATTCCTTCTTTCGATGAGAAATGCCAAGATTTATGATATGGACGAGAATCCGGTTGATATTAAGAGGTGGACGGAACTGGCAAATGTCCGTACATATTATGAGTTTTTTAAGAAATATGAGAGAGAATTTGAGTAAATTCTCTCTTTTTTGATGGAAAAAGCTCCTGTTGATGATTGGAAACTGAGTTTTTCTATTGCTATTTTTACGCTAATAAGGTAGAATATAGGTATAATAGATAAAGTGCAATTTCCGAAAGGAGGGGCATTATGGGAATATCGGGTATATCAGCATATAGCGGAATTTTTAACGTGCAGAGAAGCGGTTTTGTTACACATGCTACAGCGAAGCTTGCACAGGATACTCCGGTAGAACCTGTGCCCAGAGTCACTAATGAGGCGAGCGGTAATGTATCCGTGGCAGCAACAGGAAGTTCGGATACAAGACCATCCGGTGGCATTCTTAGTGGTGTGGGTGAGCAGTTTGCCCGTCTTTTGGAAGAGTATGACGGTTTTGGTGCATCAGGTTCAACTGCAGATATGTTTGATATTATGAGTGACATGAAGGCGGGAAGCAAGTGGGCGATAGAGCTTTCAGGGCCGGAAGACATAGTTAACAGTGTGGCTGAAGATGTGGCAGAGCTTGTTTATGAGCAAAATTTTAAAATTCCCGAGGATAATCTTGACTACAATACCTGGGAATATGGACGACAAGATAATAGTAGTCAGGAAATTTTTTAAACGGAGCGTATACAATATATGAAGAAAATCAAAGCAATTGAGGATTACATTAAGGAATTAATGGCGAAGAGTACACCGGATAGACCCATTTGGAACATCGAGAAGATTAGAGAAGGCGCTAAGCCTAAGTGGAATTACATTGACGGCTGTATGATTAAGGCTATTCTTGAGACATACGCTATTACAGGCGATGAAGATTATTTTAAGTTTGCAGATGCTTTTATTGATTATCGAGTTCAGGAGAATGGAGATATTCTTGGTTATTCAGTAGAAGAGCTTAATATTGATAATATCAATGCCGGTAAGACATTGTTTGAGTTATATGATTTAACAGGTAAAGAGAAGTACCGTAAAGCAATGGATCTTATATACAGCCAGATTGATATGATGCCCCGTACTTTTGAAGGAAGTTTTTGGCATAAGAACATATATCCCGGTCAGGTATGGCTTGATGGTTTGTATATGTGTCAGCCTTTTTATATGGAATATGAGACACGTTTTAACAACAAGAAGAATTATGATGATATCTTTAATCAGTTCTTTACAGTTGAGAAGAATATGAAGGACGAGAGAAGCGGACTTTATTTCCATGCTTATGATTCTACAAGAGAAGCTTTCTGGTGTGATACGGTTACAGGCCTTTCCAACAACTTTTGGCTTCGTGCACTCGGATGGTTCTCTATGGCGCTTCTTGATACGCTTGATAAGGCTGACAGAACAGGTTATGAAGCAGAGTGTGATCATTTACAGAAGATGTTTGTGGATTTGATGGATGCAATGCTTAAATATCAGGACAAAGAGACTGGAATGTGGTATCAGGTTGTTAATGTGGGCGGTATGGATCGTAACTACCTTGAGACAAGCGGTAGCTCAATTATGGCATATGCTCTTGCAAAGGGTGTACGTCTTGGTATCCTTCCTGCTGAATATAAGGAGTATGCAGAGAAGGCATTTATGGGAATTTGTGATAAGTATCTTACAACCGAAAGCGGTAACATGAGCCTTGATGGTATCTGTCTTGTTGCCGGTCTTGGCGGTAAGCAGAGACGTCCCGGAACATATGATTACTATATGTCAGAGCCGATTGTTAAAGATGATGCTAAGGGCGTTGGACCGTTCCTTTTGGCATATACTGAATTGGTACGTTAGTTTTAAGGATAATATATTGATTGCTTATATGCCCTGAATAATGTTGGTTATTTGGGGCATATTTTGTATAAAAGGAAAGGAGCATGATTATGGGAGCAGTACATGTAACTAAGGATAATTATATGAAAGAAGTTCTTCAGTCAGAGAATCCGGTTTTGATTGATTTTTGGGCGGCTTGGTGTGGACCGTGTAAGATGCTCATGCCGGTAATAGAGGAGCTTGCAGATTCACAGACTAATGTTAAGATTTGTAAGGTCAATGTTGATGAAGAGGGAGAACTTGCAATGCAGTTCGGAATTAAATCAATTCCTACGCTGGTGCTTATGAGACAAGGTGAGAAAGCAGATATGCTTGTTGGCCTTCATTCTAAAGCAGAGATTTTGGAGATGTTATCGAAGTAATATACAAAAAGGGACGTGCAAGAAATCTTGCAACGTCCCTTTAAATTCATGTTTTGTTATAAATGATTAAGCATTCTTAGCTTCATCAAGAAGTTTCTTGAGTGCAGCAAGAGCCTCATCAGGAAGCTTGTCATAGCCTTCCTTCTTTGTTGCGAAATCTTCAACTGCCTTAACACGTGTAGCCATTGAGTTTACAAGTGCCTCAACATAAGATGCATCCTTGAAATCTGGTGTGAAGTCTGCTGTCTTGCCTGACCAGTCGTTCATAATCTCGATATCTGAGAAAGGTCCCCACTGCTCAAACTTAGCTTTGCCTTCAACGATTGTCTCTAAGATTCCGAGAGTATCAGCAGGTTTAACCTTTGTACCCATGAAATCACCTGTGTTAACGATGTAGCAGTCTACATTCTTCTCAGCAACCAACTTCTTGAACTTATCATAGTCATTAACTAACGGATATGTTCTGAAAGGGTTAGCGTAAGGAACGATACGGATTGCGTTAAGGTCTGTACCTGCAGCAACACGCTCTGCTGTTGATGTCTTTGTGGCAAGAGTAGCACCCATAACTGATGCTAAAGCAGCACCGCTTAACTTAACAACCGGAGGAAGAACAGGGTCCTTCATAATCCAGAAGATTGCATTAACGGGAGCGTCAATCTTATCTACACGGTTAGGTGACCATAACTTAGACTTAATAGCACGTCCGTTACCGTTACGGATATCTTCAGTTACTAACTGAATCTTACCGTTCTCGTCAAGTGTAGCTGAACAGTTCTGAGCTGATAATAAGTACTCGTTGTCAGGGCAGCCTGTAGGATAGTCAGCTGTCTTGTCGAAGTATGTAGGCTCAAGTGCGATAGAAGCACATGTATCTGTGTTGATAATGAAAGCATCATCATGAAGAACCTTTATGTCATACTTTCCGCCATGCTTAGCATGTGTAAGAGTAGACTTACCTGAACCTGACAAGCCGTATACAGATGCAACATACTTAGAACCGTCGGGAAGGATGTATTCCTTCTGTCCGCCGTGGCATGATGCATAACCGTTTCTGTTAGCGATAGCCCAAGCCATTGTAAGTGTACCCTTCTTGTGCTCACCGAAGTACTTCATACCAAGGATAGCAGCACAGTTCTGGTTTGTATCGAAGTAGCAAAGTGTTAACGGATCGCTTAAGCAGCTGTAATCAACGTCAGGTCTGTTGCCGGGTACCCACTGGGGATCTGAGAAGATGTAGATATCAGCTTCGTTGCCGTCGCCAACCATCTTAGAGTTCTTGTACATCTTAACATATTCGTCAGACATGTACTGGAAGTTAATCATCCAGTTGTAAAGGAGATTCTCTTCGCCTTCCGGAATAAGAAGGTGTGCCTTAACCATGAATTCAGGATCAAGACCAACGTAGCATTCTGCATGATACATTGTTTTCCATCTTGTCTCGTAAACAGCATCCATAACTACTTTATCAAGTTTAACTTCGTCAACGCCGGGCTCACCTTTGATACGACGAGCTGTAGCGTAACGGCCTGTTACTGCACCGTCATTGAATAATAAAACTTTGGCATCTTTGTCAAGACCGAATGTCTCACCATCTTTGATGGGCATATCTGTAACGATTGTACCCGGTGAGTTCTTAGCTAATTCATAAGCTTCTTTTAATGTGTTAACTTTAATAACGTTGTTGCCGTAGAAAGCAGCTTCGATGATTGAACGTGTTCTGCTGAAGCCAACTTTGCCGGCACCGATTTCACTAATCGGATAATAAGCCTTTGTTGCCATGTGATTTCCTCCTAAAAAAAAATTCACTTCATTATCTCAAATATTTAAAAAAAAGTCAAGCGGAGAGCATATAAGATATGTAAGTTTTATATATTATTTATAAATGAAGATATGTAAAATGTGCATATGTTGGGCATAAGTCCGATAAGTATAAAATGCATGTGTGAATAAACAAAGGTAAAATGTGAGATAATAGTACCAAAACGGGCATGAAGTAAAAAAATATCTTGAAAACAGAGGGTGAAAATAGTATAATAAAGTTACACAAAAGATCCTGGAATGCACGATACTCTTGTATGTTTTGAACCTACATTTACGTTTATGGGATTCCTATATTGTCGTTATTATGTCAGGCCTCCGAATGCGCAGTGGAAGACAGAGGAACGATTGCGGTCACCCACCTGGCTTAGGCTAGGCGTCAAAATAACAAGAACCGGCATTTTGGGTAACTACAAAAGATACGGGCAGCCTTTTGGCTGCCTTTTTTCATTTGTGCTTTTAACAGGTCTGTTTTCGTTGCCGTGCCCATATACTTAACTAAGTTGTCCGAAGAAAGGGAAGTGTTTATGGGAAAAGGAAAGAATCATGGTGTGATATTTATAATGCTTGCGGTGTTTGTGCTGCTTATGTATTCGTGGTGGCATGGCAGGCAGGAGGGTGAAGAAGCAGGCAGCGGGCCGGAGGAGGAGACCGTACAAAGTGTTGTTTATGAAAATGCCTGGATAGTCAGTATGAAGGATAAAAGGCTGCTTCTATATAAGAATGGTGAGCTACATTCTTTTAACGTTAACAGTGACAGGGAACTCGGCGAAGTCCTTGCGGATGTTATTGTGGAAGGTGAAAATATAAAGAATATAAGGCTTAAGACAGATGTGATAAGTGGCAAGGTGCTTGCAATATATGATGACAGTGTGGAAATTGAAGGTTATGGTACGGTTACCTTCGATGATGATATGGCGGTAATAAAAAATTACGGGGAACTTGAAAACGCAGGTATAAAAGATGTTCTTGTAAATTATGCAGTGCAGGAGTTTATAGTAGGTGACGGGAAAATATGCGGAGTTATAATGGATGCTGAGCCAAGTATTGATAATATAAGGGTAGTAATTATGACGGACAACTATGTAGGAATGTATCATGATAAAGTAAGGATAAGTTCTGACGGTGAATTCACGGTGGCTTGTGGCGGCGAAATAAAACTGTATGGTGCAGGCGAAGAAATACTGATTGATAAGAATTCTTTTGCAGGCGAGGAAAGAATATATATTACGACACAGGATGATAAGAGTAAGTTAAAGCTTTGTTCGGTGAGACGTAACTGCGGAACTCCGGCATATCACGGGACATTTGAGATAGTAAACGATGACAAAGGTCTTATGATTATTAATGAATTGATGCTTGAAGAGTATTTGTATTCCGTGCTTCCGAGTGAAATGCCGACAAGCTATGGTCTTGAGGCTTTAAAAGCGCAGGCGGTCTGTGCACGAAGCTATGCATATAAGCAAATTAAAAACAACAGTCTTGGTGAATACGGTGCACATGTTGATGACAGCTCACAGTTCCAGGTTTATAACAATATTGCAGAGACTGAACTTACCATAGAGGCGGTTAATCAAACAAAGGGTCAAATACTTACGTATGATGGCGAGGTTGTTGAGGCATTCTATTTTTCGACATCGTGCGGACATACAACGGATGCGGATATATGGGGCGGAAGCAGTGCATCATATGTCAAGGGCAAGCTTCTTGACGGAAGTAATGCGGAACTAATATTGGATACCGAGGAAAAATTTGCGGCTTTTATAAAAAATCGTGATTTTGAAAGCTATGATAAGGACTTTGCGTGGTATCGGTGGGAGATTGTATTTACTCTTGACGATTTGACCAGGTTTGCAAAACTTGCAGGATTTGCCGAAAAAGTAGGAAATGTTAAGAGCGTGGAGGTTATTGAGAGAGGAACCGGCGGCATTGTAAAAAAGCTTCAAATAAACGGTACAGCCGGAAGTGTCATAGTTGAGCGGGAATATGCAATCAGAAAGTTTCTTAATCCTCAGGGTTATAAGATAAGCAGAGCAGACAAAACGACTGTTGATAATTTCCCGCTTCTTCCGAGTGCATATTTTGTGGCCGAGCCGGTATTTAAAGGTACAAAGCTTAACGGATATCATATTTACGGAGGCGGTTTCGGGCATGGCGCGGGAATGAGTCAGAATGGTGCCAAAGCAATGACGGATGCCGGGATTCCTTATGATGAGGTGCTTACGTATTTTTTTGAAAATATCAGCATTTCAAATTGTTATTCGTATTAGAATTATGTCGCACGAACAACAGGTAATTAAGATTTGCACCCAAAAACAGAATGTACATGCAAAAGTATAGCCACAGGATGAAAACCACGACAATCGAAAGTCGTCCGTATATTTTTGAAATATTACTTAAGCCGGTCGTATACAGAAAAAAGAAAAAAGAGAACAAAAGCCAACCGGATGCCGAAAAAACAGCCCCGGGAATTTGGTTGCGGAGCGGAAGAGAAACATTGGGGACGGCCCTGTATAAGAGAATAAAAAACAAAAATAAAACAATAAAAGAAATGAGTATACGGTTATATAGCATAGAATTTAATATAAAACCGAGTATGGCAAGGTTGTTAAAGTGTCCTAACTCGCGGCTAAAAACCAGAAACATCAGAAGCAGCAGGAGAAAAAATATGAGTCCGAAGGTATATACGGATGAAATAATCCTTACTGTAATGAAGTTTCTGGTTTCTTTTGTTCTGTATACAGAATTTAGCGCATGGCGTATTGCTACAAAACCGCGGCCGGATGACCATAAGGTTGTAACAATGCTTGCGGAAATAAAATAAACGGAGGTTGCGGATGCAGTAATTTCAAGTATTACGGAAGAAATTACGGGGATTATGTTTTTGGGAAGGAACAGGTCAAGGTTCGCAATTAAATCGTTCGCAGATAGTGGTAAAATATTTATAATGCCCAATAATAAAATCAGGAACGGAAAGGCTGACAATATTGTAAAAAGAGTAGCTTGCGCAGCGTATGCGGAAAGGTTAAGCTGTTTTATTTCACAATTTATTATGCGAAAGACTTTTGATAAAACATTCATGACTGATTAAACTCCATAGAAAAGTGATTTTAGTCTGTATTATTAACAAAAAAACCAAGATATAGTCACCAGACATAGGAAAATAAGCCTATATTGTGTCGGGTCCGTTGACAATAGATGACATAATTTTTATAATAATAGAGGATAACTATATCTGTTTTTGGATTTTAATATAGGAGGAACAAAGTTGAAGAAACAAAAGAAACTTGGATTGTTCCTGAGTAAATTGTCGGCAGTTTTCCTGATTGCTTTCGCGGTTGTTTTGTGTTGTTTCCTTGAGACGGGAAAAGCCGCAGGCAGGCGAGGAACGGTATCGGGATGTCCCGGACTCGGTGTTTTTAAAAATGCCGGAACGGATTTCGAGGCTGTTAAGACCGCAAGCGGAGAAACGGTTGTTTTACCGAGCGGATATGAAGTGTGGGTTATAAGCGAAAAGTATGCAGATGAGATAAACTGGTATTATGTTTCATTTAAATATGATAACGGTCAGACATACGAGGGATATGTCAGGGCACAGTATATAGTTCTTGATGCAGATAATACGCAGTCATCTATGACTGATAAGGAATATGAACAGTATCTGATAAACCAGGGGTTCCCGGCAACTTACAGGGAATATCTTATGAAGCTTCATGCGGAGCATCCTTTGTGGATATTTGAAGCACAGATTACCAATCTGGACTGGGAAACATCGGTTGCAGCAGAAAGTGTTGTCGGAAAGAACCTTATCCCCAACAGTTCACCTTCATCCTGGAAGTCCATGGAGAAGGGAGCGTACGATTATTCGACTAACAGCTGGGTTGTTTTTGACGGAAAAACATGGGTGGCTGCATCTAAGGAACTTATAGCATATTATATGGACCCGCGTAATTTCCTTAACAGTGTTAATATTTTTCAGTTCGAAGTATTATCGTATAATTCTTCATACCATACAAGTCAGGGTATAGATGCTATTTTGGAAGACAGCTTTATGGAAGGCTCGTATGTTGACACTGACGGATGGGCCGCTACATACACGGAAGCATTTATATATGCGGCAGAGCAGTCGGGCGTCAGTCCGTACCACCTCGCTTCAAGAGCATTACAGGAGCTTGGCTATGACGGAAGCAATAGTGTTTCCGGAACAGTAGAAGGCTATGAAGGAATATTTAATTTTTATAATATAGGTGCAACGAGTTCGAGTAATCCTATTTTAAAGGGACTTGAGTTTGCATCGCAGATTAATACAGATTATTTTATGCCATGGAACACGAAATGGAAGGCAATTGCCGGCGGTGCACTTTATCTTGGAAGACGTTACATTAATGTGGGACAGGATACACTGTATTTGCAAAAGTTTAATGTTCAGGGTACCAATCCATATAATCACCAATATATGACGAATGTTCAGGCACCCAGTGCTGAAGCGGGAAAACTTTCGGAAGCATATAAGACAAGCCTTGAACGTGCGATTATATTTAAGATTCCGGTATACCTTAATATGCCTGATGAGAATGCACCGCTTCCTACGGGAACCGGTTCGGCAAATGCCAGCCTCGTTAATCTTGAGATAGAAGGCCAGGTGCTTACTCCGACATTTCATAAGGATACACTTGAATATGATCTTGTTTTGGATGAATATATACCGACGCTTACAATAAAGGCAAGTGTTGCGGATCCGGTTGCAACAGTTACAGGTGCGGGAGAGATAAAACTTGTCGAAGGTAAGAATAAAGCCGAAATCACGGTAATGACAGAGAACGGTAATTCAAGAGTTTATACGATAAATATTGCAGTTCCGTACGGCAAATCAACAATTGTTGGTGATGGGTATGCAGTGATGACCGGAGATAAGATTTTACAGGGTTTTACACTGGCAGAGGGTCAGACATCGACATATATATATGGTTTTGAAGTGGGTATAACGGCTAAAGATGCAGAAGCAACATTTACCCCGATTAACTGCAGTATAAAGGTTTTAAAGGCTGACAGGACGGCTAATGACGGCCTTCTTGCAACGGGTAACATTTTACAGATAATTGCTTCTGACAATGTTACGATATTAAAAGAGCTTCCGATTGTCATATTTGGAGATGTAAACGGTGACGGAATGATTGATGGCAAGGATATGTTGTATATTTGCAGACATGTGCTGGAAGTTAATATTCTGCCGGGGGTTTATGCGGAAGCGGCGGATGTTCGTTGGGACACGACTGTTTATGATGAACATGGCAACAAAACAACGGATATAACAGGTGTTGATATGCTGTATATACAGCGACATTTATTGGATATAGCTTATATAAGTCAACGATAAAGAGAGGAAAGGGATTATTATGAGAACAAAACTTAAGGGATTACTAATCGGAATGATGGTATTTGTGATGATGTTTGCAGGAACATTGGTTGTGCAGGCTGCAAGCGGAACCGTAACATTCGGCTCAAACTCATACACAAAGAAAGAAGGCGAAGAGTTTAACGTAGGTGTTTATGTTAAGAGCTCAGATGCTGATATTGCCACCTACAAATTTTACATTAATTATGATGCTGATAAAGTAGAATATGTTTCAGGTGCCGATTCGGGCGGAAGCGGCAGATTGTCATTTGCAGGAACAATGAGCAATGACAGCAGAAGATATAAGAAGATATGGCTTACATTTAAAGCTAAGACTGCCGGTGAGTTTACAATGTCTGTTACAGATGTTTATCTCGGACCGCTTGATGTTGCTAACGGTGACAGCATGACTGTAAGTAAAGCAGGAAGCGCCCCGATAACAATTAAGGCGGCAGGAACTGCTTCGGGTGATTGTGACCTCAAATCCATTTCCATCGCAGAAACAGGTTTTTATGGATTCTCAGCAAGTAAGACAGAGTACGACATTACTGTAGAGAACAAACATGAGAAGCTTACTGTTACGGCAAAGCCGGCGGACAGTAATGCTACAGTAGAGATTTCTGATACAAATCTTAAGGTTGGAACCAACTACATTAAGATTAAAGTTACTGCACCGAGCGGGGACAGTAAGACCTATACGGTAATTGTCAGAAGAAAGGCCGGTACGGCAGGAGAGACAACAACTCCTACAGAGACAACAACTCCTGTTGAGCCTCCTACAATTCCCGGTGTGGATGAACTTAAGAGCTATTACTCATATAATGGTACGGATTTATATTTTACAGAGAATTTAGACGGAGTTACAATTCCCGAAGGATATACTAAAGTTAAGGTGACTATTGAGAATAAGGAATACGAAGTATTAACAAATAGTAACGGAACGATAGTGCTTTACTATCTTGCTGATATCTCCGGACAGAATGCTGGTTTGTATGTATATTCAAGCTCTAAAAATGCAGTTTATCCGTACGTAGTACTTACTAATTCAACATATTCATATATGGTTGATGAGATTGACAATCCTAATGTTCCTGAAGGTTACCAGAAAGTAAATATGGTAATCAAGGGTGCAGGCGGTTCTGAGTCGGAAGTTTCTGTTATTGCATGGTATCATGAAGATGCTCCGAATTTCTACCTTTTATATGCTTCATGCAACGGTGAAGACCCGACGTTATATCAGTATGACGTTAAAGAAAATACAATTCAGAGATATAACGGAGTTAAGGGTTCAACACAGATTGTTGAAGGTAGCGGAGATACAGAAAAGGTAAAAGACCTTGAGAAGAAAGTTGAAAAACTTGAAAAAGAAAAGAAGTCTGAAGCTAAGACTTGGATGCTTGTTGTAATTGTACTTGCAGTTTTGTGTATCGTACTTGTTGTAATTGTTGTGGCTCTTTTCTATAAGATGAGAGATCAGATGGAATATGAGTCATATGATGACGATGATAATGATGATAACGGATATTCAGATGACGATGACAGAATGATTACTGCACCTAAGACAGAGAAAAAGAATGTTAAGAATGATTACGATGACGACGATGATGATTTTACATTCTTTGATATGGATGATGACAAATAATATTTCATAAGATAAGTCCGGGAAGAGTTCTTCCCGGACTTCTTATTTTTGTCGAAAACTTGCAGTTGATTTATAGGAGAGGTTCTGCTATACTGAAAGTGTAAATTGTTATAAATCTTATATAACAGATATAACTTGGAACGGGGTGGCAGATATGCTTTTTTTTATCGATTTTAATAGTGACGAAGCTTTATATATGCAGCTGAGGAATCAGGTTATCATGGCAATTGCGACAGAAGTTGTACATGAAGGCGATGCCCTGCCTTCGGTAAGACAGCTTGCGGATAATATCGGTATTAATATGCATACTGTGAATAAAGCATATTCCGTTTTAAGGCAGGAAGGTTTTATTAAACTCGACAGAAGAAGAGGTGCCATAATTGCGCCGGATATTGATAAACTTAGAGCACTTGGTGAGATGGAGACTGAACTGAGGGTTTTACTTGCCAAGGGTATTTGTAAGAATATCAGTAAGGAAGAAGTACATGATTTAGTTGATAAAATATATCGGGAATATATAGGTTAATGAATGCTTGACAGGAGGATATTTGATGGAATTCAAATTTACAAAACAGGCGGCAGAGGCAATCAGGAATGCTGAGATTGTTGCTGAAGAGCTTTTTCATAATTATGTAGGGACAGAGCATTTGCTTTTGGGACTTTTACGAACAGAAGGAAGTCTTGCATCGGTTGCACTTCAGAATAACGGTGTAAATGAAGGCAAGCTTATTAATCTTATTGCAGAGTTGATTGCACCGGTTGCACCTATTCAGGTATTGGAACCGGAAGGACGTTCGCCGCGTGTTGATAAGGTCCTTGAAGATGCGAAAAAAGAGGCAGAACGTTTTAAGTCTACGGTTATCGGAACGGAACACATTATTATTGCAATAATAAAAAGAAGTGATTGTGCTGCGGCTCGTTTGCTTAATACAATGGAGATTAACATACAAAAATTGTATGTAGAAGTTTTGCTGGCTATGGGTGAAGATGGTAACTTGTACAGAGAAGATTTTCACAATGGTAAGCCAATCAAACACAGACAGAAAGGCACAACGCCGACTCTTGACCAGTACAGCAGGAATCTTACACAGATGGCGAAGGACGGTAAGCTTGATCCGGTTATAGGCAGAGAGACGGAGATTCAGCGTGTTATTCAGATTATAAGCAGAAGAACCAAGAATAATCCTTGTCTTGTGGGTGAACCCGGAGTCGGTAAGACAGCGATAGTAGAAGGCCTTGCAGAGAGAATTGTAAGCGGTAATGTACCGGAAACCATCAAAAATAAGCGATTGCTTACACTCGATCTTTCTGCTATGATTGCAGGCTCTAAGTATAGAGGTGAATTCGAAGAGAGAATTAAGAAGCTTATAGCAGAAGTAAGAGCTGACGGAGAGGTTTTGTTGTTCCTTGATGAGATTCATACGATTATCGGTGCGGGTGGAGCAGAAGGTGCAATAGATGCATCCAACATTTTAAAACCGTCGCTTGCCAGGGGTGAGATTCAGATTATCGGTGCTACGACATTTGAGGAATACAGAAAGCACTTTGAAAAAGATGCGGCGTTAGAGAGAAGATTCCAACCTGTTACAGTAGAAGAACCGACGGAAGAGGAGACGCTTGACATTCTTAAGGGACTTCGTGAAAAGTATGAAGAACATCACGGCGTTAGTATTACGGACGAGGCACTTGCAGCAGCCGTTAAGATGTCGGGAAGATATATTAATGACCGCTTTTTACCGGATAAAGCGATTGACCTTATAGACGAAGCTTCATCAAAGATAAGGTTGGGAATGATTTCGACACCGGATGAACTTGATGAGATAGAACTTGAGATTAAAAATATAGAGGAAGAGAAAGAACAGGCGATAATTAAGTCCGACTATGAGCGCGCAAGCGAACTTAAAAGAAAGCAGAAGCGTAAAGAAGACAAGAGAAATAAACTTATTGCAAAGCTTGAAAAAGAGAAGATTGCATCTAAATCAATTGTTGATGAAGGGACAATTGCGAGAATAGTTTCTGAATGGTCAAAGATTCCGGTAAGCAGACTTGAACAGGAAGAAGCTGAGAGGCTTAAGAAGCTGGAGGAGATTCTTCATCAGAGAGTAATCGGTCAGGAAGAGGCTGTTGTAGCCGTATCCAAGGCAATCAGGAGAGGCAGGGTAGGACTTAAGGATCCGAAGAAGCCTATCGGCTCATTTTTGTTCCTCGGACCTACGGGTGTGGGTAAGACAGAACTTTGTAAGGCACTTGCAGAGGCCATATTCGGAAGTGAGAATTCCATAATCAGACTTGATATGTCCGAATATATGGAAAAGCACAGCGTTTCCAAGCTTATCGGTTCGCCACCCGGATATGTGGGCTTTGAAGACGGAGGCCAACTCAGTGAGAAAGTACGCCGCAACCCGTATTCGGTTATTTTATTTGACGAGATAGAGAAAGCGCATGTTGATGTGTTTAATATTCTTCTTCAAGTACTTGATGATGGGCATATAACGGATTCACGCGGACGTAAGGTTAATTTTAAAAATACCGTTATTATTATGACCTCCAATGCCGGTGCGGAGAACATTGTAGCTCCCAAGTTACTAGGCTTTGCTGCCGCTAACGATGAGAAGCATAATTATGAAACAATGAAGACAAAAGTAATGGATGAGGTTAAGAGAATATTCAAGCCGGAGTTCATTAACCGTATTGATGAAGTTATGGTATTCCATGCACTTAACAAAGCTCATATGAGAGACATTGTTTCAATAATGCTTAAGGAAGTTGCAAAGCGGGCAAAGACGCAGATGGGCATAGAACTGTTATGTGATGATGCGGTGGCGGATTTCCTTGTTGAAAAGGGATATGATGAGAAATACGGAGCAAGACCGCTTAAGAGAGCAATACAGACGCATCTTGAAGATAAACTTGCGGAAAGTATTCTCGACGGCTCAGTGAAACCGAACGGTAGTGTGAATATTACATGTAGTGATGGTGAACTGATATTTTCGGCCTAAAGAATAATAATGTGCTGGAAAAATGTCGGATAATGTGATAGAATAAACATAATGAAAAGTTAAGTAATTTACATCAGGAGGGCAAGACGATGCCGGTAGTTAAAGATTTAATTTGTGCAGATATTGATAAAGGAATCAGCTTTGGTAATTATGAGCTTAGTGAGAAGACCAAGGCCGATGGTTTTGAGTTTAACGGAGATATTTATAAGGTTAAGACATTTAACGGGATTACAAAGCTTGAGAAGAACGGAATGTTTGTTTATGAATCAGTTCCGGGTACTGCAGTAACAGGCCTTAAAGTTACGGATGAAGGAATGTCTTTTAATGTAGAAGGTCTTGAGGCAACACAGATAACTGTTGAATTGGAGCCTGATAAGGATTATAAGGTATATACCAATGATGTCCAGACAGGTTTTATGCAGACTAATATGAGCGGCAAGCTTGCCATGAGCGTTGAGCTTAGTGCAGGCGATGTTGCAAGCGTTAAAATCGAAAAGGTTGGTTAATTTTTTCACACAGCTCCGACAGTAATGCCGGGGCTGAATTTATTTGAAGTAAGAAAGAGGAATTATGGCAAAAGAAAAGAAAAGCGTATTTTTTTGTAAAGAATGCGGATATGAATCTGCAAAGTGGTTGGGACAGTGTCCTGCATGCAAAGAGTGGAATTCTTTTGTTGAGATGGCGGGGGATACAGCTAAAAAAGTATCAAAAAGCGCCGGAAGAGTGTCAGCTGCAGCAATGGTGACACCTTCAAGTCTTTCGGATATTAACCTTGAAAAGGAAGACCGACTCCTTACGGGAATGAATGAACTGGATAGAGTTCTTGGTGGCGGCATTGTGCCGGGTTCACTTGTTTTGGTAGGCGGTGATCCGGGAATCGGGAAGTCAACACTTCTTTTACAGGTATGTCGCAATCTTTCAGAAAAGAAGAATGTATTATATATATCGGGAGAAGAATCTCTTAAACAGATAAAGATGCGCGCCGAGAGAGTAGGAGAATTTTCGGAAGGATTTAAGCTTTTTTGTGAGACTGATTTAGATATTATAACAGAGACGATTGAAAAGAATTCGCCTGACGTGGTAGTGATTGATTCCATACAGACCATGTACAGTGAAGATGTTGCGGCGGCACCCGGTAGCGTGAGTCAGGTTAGGGAGTCAACGAGTATATTAATGCAGATTGCTAAGGTTAAAGGCATAACAGTCTTTATTGTTGGACATGTTACAAAGGAAGGAACTGTCGCCGGACCGAGAATGCTTGAACATATGGTGGATACAGTATTGTATTTTGAAGGAGAAAGACATGCATCTTACAGGATTCTGCGTGGAGTCAAGAACAGATTTGGTTCAACGAATGAGATAGGTGTTTTTGAAATGCAGGAAGCGGGTCTAAAAGAAGTACCTAATCCTTCGGAATTTATGCTTGCAGGAATGCCAGAGGGAGCTTCGGGTTCTGTAGTTACATGTTCGATAGAAGGTACAAGGCCAATTCTTTTAGAGATTCAGGCACTTGTTTGCAGAACCAATTTCGGAATGCCAAGAAGAACTGCTGCCGGAATTGATTATAACAGGGTTAATCTTTTGATGGCAGTGCTTGAAAAGAGACTGGGATACCAGCTTTCGGAATGTGATGCTTATGTGAATGTTACCGGCGGAATCAAGATGAACGAGCCGTCGATGGATTTGGGCATAGTTATGGCACTCATTTCAAGCTATCGTGACATTCCGATTCCGGGGAAGACCATTATGTTTGGAGAAATTGGTCTTACAGGTGAGGTACGAGGTGTAAGTAAGGCACAGCAACGTGTGGCAGAGGCAAAGCGTCTTGGTTATAAGAATTGTGTTATGCCGGGAGCTAACGCGGATTCCATTAAAGGAATGACGGGGATAAATATAATTGCCGTTTCGAATATAAGAGAAGCGGTGGATGCACTTTTTAATAAGAATAATTTAAATTAAGGAGGATGTTTTATGGGTGAACTTAGAAATGTAATTGTAGGACAGTCAGGTGGTCCTACAGCAGTAATTAACTCAAGTCTTGCGGGTGTTTTCAGAACAGCCAAGATGAACGGTGCCAAGAATATTTATGGTATGCGTCACGGTATTCAAGGACTTCTTGAAGAAAAATATGTTAATATGTCAGATTATATCAAGAGTGAACTTGAGATTGAGTTGCTCAAAAGAACACCGTCTTCATATCTTGGTTCATGTCGTTATAAGTTGCCTGCACTTGGTGAGAATGACAGCGTATATGAGAAGATTTTTTCTATACTTAATAAAATGGAGATAGATGCCTTTTTCTATATTGGCGGTAATGATTCCATGGATACAATTGCAAAGCTTTCTACTTATGCAGAGCAGATTGGCAGTAAGATTCGTTTTATCGGTGTGCCGAAGACTATTGATAATGACCTTGCGGTTACAGACCATACACCCGGATTCGGTAGTGCGGCTAAGTTTATTGCTTCAACTGTAAAAGAGTTGTCCAGAGATGCACTTGTTTATGATGCATCAAGCGTAACCGTACTCGAGATAATGGGTAGAAATGCAGGTTGGCTTACAGCGGCCACAGCACTAGCAAGAGGTGAGGATTGCAGTGGGCCGGATTTGATTTTGCTTCCGGAGCTTCCTGTTGATATTAATGAGGTTGTTGAGAAAATTGCAGAACTTCAGAAGAAAAAGAAGAGTGTTATGGTTGCGATTTCAGAAGGTGCTAAAGGTCTTGACGGAAGATACCTTTGTGAGACACTTGCTTCTTCAAGAGAGATGATAGATGCTTTCGGACATAGAGCTCTCACAGGTTCAGGCAGATGTATTGCAGACAGAGTTGCGGAAGAACTTAATTGCAAGACTCGTGCCGTGGAATTCAGTACCCTCCAAAGATGTGCATCACATATTGTTGCGAGAGTAGATATGACGGAAGCTTTCCAGGTAGGTGCATCTGCGGTTATGGCCGCGCTTAACGGAGAGACAGGCAAGATGATTACACTTGTAAGAAAAATGGCTGAACCGTATATTTGTGTTACAGATGTGTATGATGTTAAGAAGATTGCTAATTTGGAGAAGAAGTTGCCGCTTGAGTGGATTGATAAAGACAATTACTGGGTAACAGACGATTTCATATTCTATGCAAGACCGCTTATTCAGGCAGAACTTTATCCGTTTATGATTGACGGTGTTCCGAAGCATATTGTTATTCCGGATTAAGCTTACGGGTGCCTCAAGATTGAAGTGAGGCACCTGTTTTTATTACATTGATTTGGCAGAAAAATATGTTACAAAATTTTGAAATTTAAGTAATAAATTTTACAATAAGACCTTGAAATAATTCCAATAAATATGTATGATATAGGGTAGATACATAAGTGTTAAATGTAATTAAGGAGGAAATACAATGACAAGATATGAATCAGCAAAAGAGATCTATGCAAAGTATGGCGTAGATACTGATGCGGCAATTGCCAAGTGTAAAGAAATCCCGGTAGCACTTCACTGCTGGCAGGGTGATGACGTTATAGGTTTTGACCATGACGGCGGACTTACAGGCGGAATTCAGACAACAGGTAACTATCCCGGTAAGGCTACAACACCGGCACAGTTACTTGCAGATATGGATAAGGCTATGAGCCTTATGCCCGGTGCAAAGAAGATTAATGTACATGCATGTTATGCTATTTTTGAAGAAGGCGAATTCGCAGATCGTGATGCGTTAGAGCCTAAGCATTTCCAGAAGTGGGTAGACTTTGCTAAAGAGAGAGGTTTGGGGCTTGACTTTAACCCGACATTCTTCTCACACCCGAAGGTTAAAGACGGTCTTACACTTTCAAGTCCTGATGAAGAGACAAGAAAGTTTTGGATTGAGCACGGTAAGGCTTGTATCCGTATTGCTACATATTTTGCAGAGCAGACAGGTATCCCTTGTGTTATGAACATCTGGACAGGTGACGGTTTCAAGGATGTTCCGGCTGACCGTATGGGACCGAGAATGAGATATAAAGAATCAATCGATGCAATCCTTTCAGAGCCGTATGATTTTAATAAGGTAAAACCTTGTGTAGAGTCAAAGGTATTCGGTATCGGTGTAGAAGCTTATACAGCAGGTTCAGCAGAGTTTACATTAAGCTATGCTGCAGCTAACAAGGAGAAATGCTTACCTCTTATGGATAATGGTCATTATCATCCTACAGAAGTTGTATCAGATAAGATACCGGCACTTCTTTGCTTCTTCCCTGAGGTTGCTCTTCACGTAACACGTGGTATCCGTTGGGATTCAGACCACGTTGTTGTACTTGACGATGAGACTAAGGAGATTGCACAGGAAATCGTTCGTTGCGATGCACTTGACCGTGTATATATCGCACTTGATTTCTTCGATGCATCTATTAACCGTATTTCAGCATGGGTAACAGGTTTCAGAAGTATGCAGAAGGCACTTCTTAATGCACTTTGTACACCGAGCGCAATGCTTAAGGATTTACAGGATACTAACCAGTTCTCACGTAAGATGGTTGCTATGGAAGATTGCAAGATGCTTCCTATTGGTGATGTATGGGCTGAGTACTGCAGACAGTGCGGTGTTGATGCTGACAATTACTATGATGAGATTGAGAAGTACGAGAAAGAAGTATTATTGAAGAG